>NZ_JBHXSC010000062.1:0-43362 GCF_042716505.1 Streptomyces sp. NPDC058674 | reverse complement strand
CTGAGGTTCCTGGACCTGCTCGGCGAGGAGTTCTCCGCCGGCGAGCCGCTCGGCTCCCGCCCCGTCAGCCGGTGTTCTTCGACGGCCGGCTCAGACGCCCCGGCCACCACGCCTTCGGCCCGATGTCCAGGACCAGCGCGGGCACCAGCAGCGAACGCACCAGCAGCGTGTCCATCAGGACGCCGAAGGCCACGATGAAGGCGATCTGCACCAGGAACGCCAGCGGGATGACGCCCAGCGCGGCGAAGGTGGCCGCGAGGACGACGCCGGCCGAGGTGATGACGCCGCCGGTCGCGGTCAGCCCCCGTGTGACGCCCTCCCTGACGCCGTGGCGCAGCGACTCCTCGCGCACCCGTGACATCAGGAAGATGTTGTAGTCGACGCCCAGGGCCACCAGGAACACGAAGCCGTACAGCGGAACCGAGGAGTCGGTGCCGCTGAAGCCGAAGACGTACCGGAACACCAGTGCCGAAATGCCCAGCGTGGCGAAGAAGTTGAGCGCCACCGTCGCGACCAGCAGCAGCGGCATCACGAGCGAGCGCAGCAGTGCGATGAGGATGACCAGGATGATGGCCAGGACCACCGGGACGATGAGCGTGCGGTCCCGCTCGGCGGTCTGCTGCGTGTCGTGGGCCTGCGCCGTGTAGCCGCCCACCAGCGCCTCCGAGCCCGGCACCGCGTGCACCGCGCTGCGCAGCCGGACCACGGTCTCCTTGGCCGCCGAGGTGTCCGCCGGATCCTCCAGGGTCGCGTCGATCCGGACCCGTCCGTCGGCGACCAGGGGGGTTCCGGGCGGTGCCCCCCGGTCGGCCGCCACCGAGACCGACGCGACGCCGTCGGTCTTCGCCGCTGCTTCGCGGACGGCGTCCAGCCGGTCGGCGTTCGCGATGACGACGGCCGGATTGCCGGCGCCGCCCGGGAAGTGCCGGCTCAGCTCCTTCTGCCCGGCCACCGACGGCGCCTCGTTCACGAAGATCTCGTCCAGCGGTACGCCGCCCGAGTGCAGCGTCGGCGCGAAGGCGGAGCAGGCGAGCAGCGCGGCCAGCGCCACGGCCCAGACCTTGCGGGGGGCCCGGTCGACGAGCGCGGCGGTCCGTGCCCAGATGCCCCGCGACGCGTCCTGCCGGTGCACCCGGGCCGGCCAGTAGGCCGCCCGCCCCAGCAGGACCAGCGCGGCGGGCAGGAAGGTGAGCGCGCTCAACACCGCGCAGACGATGCCGATCGCGCCGACCGGGCCCAGCGCCCGGTTGTTGGTCAGATCGCTGAGGAAGAGGGCCAGCAGGCCCAGGGCCACGGTGCCGCCGCTGGCGACGATCGGCCCCGCCGACCGCCGCAGCGCGGCCCGCATGGCCCGGAACCGGTCGCCTCCGTGGTCCTCCTCCGCTCGGCCCAGCTCCTCGCGGAAGCGGGCGGTGAGGAGCAGCGCGTAGTCGGTGGCGGCCCCGATCACCAGGATCGAGAGGATGCCCTGGACTTGGCCGTCCACCCGCACCAGGTTCTCGTCCGCCAGCGCGTAGACGACGGCGCAGGCCGCCCCGAGGGCGAACACGGCGCCGATGATGATCAGGAGCGGCAGCAGCACGCTGCGGTAGACGAGCAGCAGGATGACGAGGACGGTGGCGAGCGCCACCCCCAGCAGCAGACCGTCGATGCCGGCGAAGGCGTCGGACAGGTCCGCCTGGGTGGCGGCCGGGCCGGTCACCTGGACCGTGGCCCCGTCCACCCCGGAGGCCGCGTCACGGAGCCGGGTCAGCGCCGCGGGCAGTTCCTCGCCCAGGTCGGGGCGGAGCGGTACCACCGCTTGCAGGGCCTCCCCGTCCTGCGACCGCAGCACGGGGGAGGGGGCGCCGGCGAACTCCGGCCGTCCCGCCAGCGGGGCGAGCGCCGCCGCCGCGCCCGTCTCCTGAGCCGCCGTCACCGGACCGCCGCCGCCGCGCGTCCAGACCACGATCGCGGGCAGGGTCTCCTCCTGGCGGAAGGCGTCCTGGGCCCGGGCGACCTTCGTGGACTCCGCGCTCCGGGGCAGGAAGGCCGCCTGGTCGTTGGTGGCGACCTCGCCGAGCTTCCCGGCGTAGGGGCCCAGCACGCCTCCGATGCCGAGCCACGCCACGAGGAGGAGGACCGGCACGAGCCACCGGGCCGTGCGGGGTGAGAGGGACATGATGCTCCTGGTGCGTCGGTCTCTTGATGGCTGTATATCTTGATGCTCAAGATATCGGGGGTGAGACTACCCCCGTGCGCACCTCCCGGTCACCCGGCGCGGAAGGGGTGTTCCCGCGCTCAGGGGGTAGTCGCGCCGGGACGGCGGCGTCACGAGCACTTCGGCGGCCCCGGCCCCCGCGGATGCGTCCGGGCCGCCGTTGCCGAGATCGAGGAGAGGACACAGTGATGACCGAGCAGCCCCACAGCCACGAGCCCGCCCCCTCGCCCGAGGAGCTGCGGCGGCGGATGGAGCACACCCGCGACCGGGTGGGCCAGAGCGTCGAGGCCCTCGCGGACAAGGCCGACGTCACGGAGCAGGCGCAGGAGAAGGCGGCCGGGGCCCGGGACCGGGCGGTGACGGCCAAGGAGCAGGCCGCGCAGAAGGCGGCCCTGGTCACCGACCAGATCCGCGACACGGCGCAGGAGGCCGCGAGGCTGGTGAAGGACAGCACGCCGGACCCCGTCCTGGACCGGGCCGCCCAGGCCTCCGAGCTGGCCGCCCGGGCCACGGCCCGCGCGGGCCGGATCGCGGCGGACCACACCCCCGAACCGGTCCTCGACGCGGGCGGACGAGTCCTCGGCGCGGCGCGGTCCAACCGGGCCCCGCTGCTCGTCGGCGTCGGCGCCGCCCTGGCCGTGTTCCTGCTGGTGCGCCGCGGCCGCGGCGGCAGGTAGGAGCCCCGGGACCGGCCCGGTCGGGCGGCCCCGGCGGGCGGGCCGCCGCCCCCGCACGGGAACGCCCGGCCGAGGGCGGTGAGGCCCTCGGCCGGGCGGCCGGTTCGGCGTCGCGTCAGCGGCGGGGGCCGTTGCGGCCTTCGCCGCGGCGGGTGTCCTTGCCGTCCTCGTAGCGGATCTGCTCCTTGCGGACGGAGTCGGACACTTCCTTCTGCTCCGTGACCCTCTCCGTCTCCAGGCGCACCCGCTCGACGGGCACGGTCTCCTTGCGGGTCACCGGGCGCTCGGCGTGCAGGGTCACCTCGGTCTCCGCCTCACCGATGTCGCCCCGTACGCGCTCCCCCTCGCGGACGGGTTCGCGTACGACGCGCACCTCCTCGTGGCTCACGGGGACGGTGGTGGTGACGTTCTCGGTGACGACGACCTTCTTCAGACGGGCGCGGCCGACTTCCTCGTTGGCCGTCCCCACGCGCAGCCGCTCCTCGGAGCGGATCATCCCGTCCCTGCCGCGGCCCTCGCCCCGGTCGTCGACGTACGTCCCCGTGGCGATGCCGGGCGCGTCCACGGCGGTGCGGTGGCCCTTGCCCTTGCCCTTGCCGTTGCCCTTCCCGTTGCCGTCGGAGCCGGCCAGCCCGTAGTGCTGGTAGAGCCTGCGCTCCTCGTCGGCGTCCAGGTGCTGGTCGGCGTCGACCCGCGGGGCCTCCTTGACGACGTCCCTCACGTGCGGGACGTGCAGGGCCTCGCCGTCGCTGCGGGCACCCGCGAGGGGGACGAACGACTCCTTCATGCCGAACCAGCCGGTCTTGACGGTCACCCACTCCGGTCGGCCCGTCGCGTCGTCGCGGTACACCTGACCGATGCTCCCGATCTTCTCCCCGTCGGCGTCGTAGGCCGTCAGGCGGACCAGCTGCTCGGTGCTCAGGAAACCGTTTCCAGCGCTCATCGGTGAATCCTCCAGTGCGGTTCTGCACGCGACGCGCGGCGACCTCGATGTCCCGCACTCATCCCGTGCCCACTCCCACACCGCCCCCGAAACCGCCTCTCCGCAACCGGTGGTGCCCCGCCGCAGCGGGACGCAGACGCCCCCGGCCCGGTGGCGCCGCTGTGTGAGCGCCGCGACACGAGCGGTGACCGCCTGGCCCGAACGGGTGGCCCGCTCCGGCGCCACGGCCGCGCCGGGCCCCCGGTACCCGGCACCGGTTCGTCGCGGACCGGTGCGAACGGCCCGCATCGGGACAACTCCCGCATCAGTGCCCGAGGGCTGGGCATCCGACCGGAGGACGGCCGACCCGGCCGTCCCGCCCCCCGCCCCCCACCCCGACCCACCGCATCCGGCACCCGCACCGGGGGCCGCACCCGACCGAAGGGCATTCCCGTGGCACGCACCGTCGCCCGTGTGATCGTCGACGCACTCCAGGAGCTGGGTGTCCAGCACGTCTTCGGGGTCGTCGGGGACGCCTTGAACCCGCTGACCGACGCGATCCGCACCACCGACGGCCTGGACTGGATCGGCTGCCGGCACGAGGAGGCCGCGGCCTTCGCCGCCGGGGCGCAGTCCCAGCTCTCCGGAACCCTCGGCGTGTGCATGGGCACGGTGGGTCCCGGCTCCGTGCACCTCCTCAACGGGCTCTACGACGCCGCGAAGAGCCACGCCCCGGTCCTCGCCATCTGCGGGCAGGTCCCCCTCTCCGAGATCGGCAGCGACTACTTCCAGGAGGTCGACAACGACCTGCTCTTCCGCGACGTCGCGGTCTACCGCGCCACCGTCGCCTCCCCCGACCAGATGCCCCGGATGCTGGAGTCCGCCGTACGCGCCGCGATCAGCCAGGGCGGCGTCGCCGTCCTCACCGTCCCGGGCGACATCGGCGACCGGGAACTGACCGAGGACCGCCCCGCGCGCTTCGCCCTCGACCGTGCCGTGACCCGCCCCGACGACCCGGCCCTCGCCGGGGCGGCCGAACTCCTGAACGCCGCCTCGCGCGTCACGCTGCTCGTCGGCCGCGGAGCACGCGACGCGCGCGCCGAGGTCCTGCGGGTCGCCGAGACGCTGGCCGCGCCCATGGTGCTCACGCTGAAGGCGAAGGAGGGCTTCGAGGACGACAACGCCTTCCAGGTCGGCCAGACCGGTCTGATCGGCAACCCCGCCGCCGCCCACGCCCTCGACCACGGCGACGCGCTCCTGATGCTGGGCACCGACTTCCCCTACCGGGACTGGTACCCGAAGGACTGCAAGGTGGTCCAGATCGACACCCGTGAGGAGCACCTGGGGCGCCGGGTCCCGGTCGACGCGGGCCTGGCCGGCGACGTCGGGGCCACGCTGCGCGCGCTGCTCCCGCTGCTGAAGAAGGCGCCGGACCGCACGCACCTGGACGACGCCCGGGAGCGGTTCGTCCACTGGCAGGACGGACAGCGGCGCCTCGCGGACACCGAGCACGAGCGCCGCTGGACCGGGAAGCTGCGCGCGGCGCTGGACAACCGCGACCACGAGATCCGCCCCGAGGCGCTGGCCGCGG
Source organism: Streptomyces sp. NPDC058674 (assembly GCF_042716505.1). Taxonomy (NCBI): domain Bacteria; kingdom Bacillati; phylum Actinomycetota; class Actinomycetes; order Kitasatosporales; family Streptomycetaceae; genus Streptomyces; species Streptomyces sp. NPDC058674. The sequence goes on along the minus strand of NZ_JBHXSC010000062.1, from coordinate 37,972 downwards.
CCGTCGACGCGTACGCGGACGAGGACGCCGTCTTCACCTCCGACACCGGGATGGCCACCGTCTGGCTCTCCCGGTTCGTCACCATGCGCGGCTCCCGGCGCCTGATCGGCTCGTACAACCTCGGCTCCATGGCCAACGCCATGCCGCAGGCCCTCGGCGCCCAGCTGTGGGCGCCCGACCGGCAGATCGTGGCCTTCTGCGGCGACGGCGGGCTCAGCATGCTGCTCGGCGACCTCATGACGATCAAGACATACCGGTTGCCGGTCAAGCTCGTGGTCTTCGACAACCGGCGCCTGGGCATGGTGAAGCTCGAACAGGAACAGGCGGGCCTGCCCGAATTCGGTACGGAACTCGACAATCCGGATTTCGCCGCGGTCGCCACGGCCCTCGGTCTGACCGGGATCAGGGTCACCGACCCGGCCGATCTCCACGACAGCGTGCGCCGGGCCTTCGACACCCCGGGACCGGTCCTGCTGGACGTGCTGACCAACCCCGACGAAGTGGCCGTACCGGGGAAGCCCACCGTGGCACAGGGGTGGGGCTTCGCCATCGCCAAGGTGAAGGAGATCCTCCCGAGCCGCGAGGCCTGACCGGGCGGAGCGGGGGCCGTACGCCGACGGCCCCCGTCCCGCGCCAGGCCCCCGCGCCGCCGGCCAGGCCCCGCGCCGCCGGCCAGGCCTGTACGGGGTCGCCGGCTCTGTACAGGGTCGCCAGGCCTGTACGGGGTCGCCCGGCCTACATGGGGTCCATGGTTCCGCTGCCCGGGCCGTTCTCCTCTTCGCTCTTCTCCCGGATGTGCAGGGCCTTCTCCGTCAACCGCCGCCGCTCCGCGGGGTCGGTCGCGCGCTGCGCCGCCTGCTCCAGCTCCTGCGCCTTGTCCCGCATCTGCCGGACTCGCTCGCTCGGACGGTTCCTGTCGTTCATCGTCGGTCCTCGGGTCGGGGGTACGGTCCTCCCCACCCAAACAGCACCGGGTTGCGCGCGCCACCGAAGTCGGCGGATGCGCGCCCGCTCCGGGACTCCACCCCGCCCCGCCGCGCAGGGATGCGGGAGTGTGACGGATTCGAGTGGCGGGTACGCGCTCCCCATGACGCCCACGAAACCGGTGCACACGTCCGCGGGCCACGCGCCGCCCGAAGGCCTGGGCCCCCCGGCCCCCGCCGAGGGCCCGCTGCCCAAGGACCACACGCAGGCGATCCTGGAGACGACCAAACTGGTGGCCGCGCTCCTGAAGCGGTCCGGGCCGCCCTTCGCGCTCGCCGGGAGCGTGGCCGCGTTCGCCCACGGCCTGCCGGCGAGGTTCCAGCACGACACCGACTTCTGCGTCCGTCCGGAGGACGCGGACGCGGCGGTCAAGGCGCTGGAGGCAGGGGGCATCGAGATGCGCAGGGCCCCCGAGGACTGGCTGGTCAAGGGGAGGTCCGGCGGCGAGGAGATCGACCTGATCTTCGAACTGGCCCGGCGTCCGGTGAGCACGGAGCTCCTGGAGCGGGCCCACGTCAAGGCGGTGGACTCGGTGTGGATGCCCGTCCTGGCCCCCACGGACCTCATGGACAGCCGCCTCGCCGCCCTCTGCGAGCACTACTGCGACTTCGGCGAGCTCCTCCCCATGGCGCGCATGCTGAGGGAGCAGATCGACTGGGACCGGCTGGACCGCACGTACCGCGCGGAACCGCTGCCGGACGCGTTCCTCCACCTCCTGGAGCGACTGCGCGTCATCGACGGCCGCGGCCCCGCCGGGGAGGAGAACCGATGACGGGCCACGACATGACGGAGTACCGCGTCGCACGCCTGTGTGACCGCTTGGCGCACGAAGACCTCGCGGAGCTGGGCGTACGCGTCGAGGCGCGCGGCGCGGGCGTCACGGTCCGGGGCAGCGTCGCCAGCCCCGAGTGCCGCGCGGAGGTGCTGCGCATCGCCGCCGAGGAACTGGACGGGCTGGACTGGCACGAGGACGTCACGGTCTGTCGCCCCGGACCCCCCGCCCGCCCCGAGGAGCTGTCGTGATCCGCGTCGCCGCCGTCGGGGACATCCACCTGGGGCCCGGCAGCGCGGGAACCCTCCGGCCGGCCTTCGACACCCTCGGCGACTGCGCGGACCTCCTCCTGCTGGCCGGCGACCTGACCCGGCACGGCACCCGGGAGGAGGCGCGGATCGTCGCAGGCGAAGTGGCGGAGCTGGGCGTACCGGTCGTCGCCGTGCTCGGCAACCACGACTACCAGAGCGACCAGGAGGAGGCCGTCGCGCAGGAGCTGACCGCCGCGGGCGTGCACGTCCTGGAAGGCACGGGCATCGCCCTCGACATCGACGGTACGAGGGTCGGCGTCGCCGGGACCAAGGGCTTCTGCGGAGGCTTCGCCGGGCGCAGCGGCAGCGAGTTCGGCGAGCCGGAGATGAAGGCGTTCATCCGGTACACCCGCACGTGCGCCGACGGCCTCGAAAAGGCCCTGCGCGAGCTCCAGGAGGACGGCAGCGACCTGCGCATCGCCCTCACGCACTTCTCACCCGTGTCGGACACGCTCGCGGGAGAGCCCCTGGAGATCTACCCCTTCCTCGGCAGCTACCTCCTCGCCGAGGCGATGGACGGAGCGGGGGCCGACCTCGCCGTCCACGGGCACGCACACGCGGGCACCGAGCACGGCATGACGGCGGGCGGAGTCCGGGTGCGAAACGTGGCGATGCCCGTCATCGACCGCGCCTTCGCCGTCTACCACCTGCACGGCAGCGCCGAGAAGCCCGGGGACGGCCACCGCTGACGCAGGGCGGCCGGGAGGCGGAACGCCGCGCCTGCGCGCCCTGACGTACCCGGGCCCCTGCGGGGGCCCGGGTACGTCGCCTGGGTGGGGCGGGCGGCCGGGAGCGCCGCCGCCACTGGCGACGGCCGCCCCAGACCGGCCGGGTCACGGCTGCCAGTGCAGGCGGCCCAAGTGGATCAGGCGGAGCTGGCCGCGGGCCGTGGAGATGACGGCCGACCAGTCCTCGCCGCGCAGCGAGGCGGTGAGGCACGCCGAGGCCGTCATGAACATGTGGTCCACCAGGAGCCGGGACAGCATCGCCACATCGGCCGCCGGCCAGTCCGCACCGGCAGGATCGGCCGCGAGCGCGGCACCGATCTCGGCGGCGAAGGCGTCGAGTTGCCCGGCGATGGCCTCGCGCACGGCGGTGACCCCGCCGTGCCGTTCGCGGACGAGGAAGCGGACGTGCCCCGGACGGCTGCGGACCAGTTCGGCGACGAGGCGGACCGCGGCGTCGCCGCGCCGTTCGGCGTCACCGGCCGAGGCGAGAACGCCCCGCACGGTCGTGTGCAGGCTGGCCAGGGCTTCCTCGACGAGCGTGATCCCCAGCTCGTCCATGCCGCGGAAGTGCCGGTAGAAGGCGGTGGGGGCGACGCCGGCGGCCCTGGCCACCTCCCTGAGCCCGAGGCTGCCGAGGCTCCGCTCCTCCAACTGCGCCAAGGCCGCGTCGAGGAGGGCGCGTCGGGTACGACGGCGCCGGGCCTCGCGGACACCCGTGTTCGCACTCATGACGGGCAGTCAACCGCGTCACACTCACCGACCGCCAGCATGAACAGAACTGTACCGGGTAGTCAGTGAACAACTGTTACTCAAAAGTAGGAGGAACTCCCGTGCTCTTCCTCGTAGCCGCGTTACTCGTCATGGGTGTCGTCCTCGGCGCCGTGGCCCACGTGCCGGTGCCGGTCAGCCTGGCCGCGGGCCTCGCGATCGCGCTGTGGCTCGCCCTCTTCGCCGCACGCGAGCGCCTGTCGGGCCGCGCCGGGCGGCCCGGGCTCCGGCGGGGAGGCCTGCGATGAAGCCGACCCCCGCCGCGGAGGCCCCGGCCCGCTCCGGCATCCGCGCCCGCACCCGCTCCGGTGACGCCGACGCGATGGCGGTCACCGCGTTCGTGCTCGGCCTGGTCGGACTCCTCGTGTTGAACCTGCTGCTCGGTCCGATCGCCGTCCTGCTCGGCTCCGCCGCCCTGTGGCGGCGTACGTCCAGGCCGGGCCGCGCCCGCCTCGGCATCGCCCTGGGCGTGGCGGACCTGGTGGTCCTCGCCTGCCTCGTCACCGCCGACGGCACGTGGTCGTGGAGCCTGGGCTGAGCCGAGACGTCCCGGCCGGCCCGGCCCGCGCGGCGGTCTCAGCGCCAGGCGGGATGGCCTTCGGAGGCGGTGCCGGTGGTGAGCGCTCGTTCGCCCGTCGTGTCGGCGCGCACGGCCCAGACCGCCGGCTTCTCGTAGGGGCCCCGTACGAAGGCCACCCAGGCGCCGTCGACGGACCAGGCGGGGTCCATCTCATGGGCTCCGGTGGCCACCAGTTCGCGGTCGCCCGCGCCGTCGGCGCCCACGAGGCGGATGTCCCCCTGGGTGCCCTTGTCGTACGTCCCCGCGGTGTACGCGAACGTGCTGCCGTCCGGGGACCAGACCGGGTCCAGCGCCGGATGGGGCAGCCGGGTCACCTGCTGGGGGGCGCGGCCCGGCGCGGCCGGGTCGACCAGGTGGATCTGCCAGTTGTCCGGCTGGGTCTGCAGGCAGACGGCGATGTGCCTGCCGTCCGGCGACCAGGCGGGGTCCTCGACCTGGCCGGTGCCCGTGGTGAGCTGCTGGGCGGTGCCGTCGGCGACGCGCACCACGAACAGCTGCTGGACGCCGTCCCTCTTGCGCAGCACGGCGAGCCGGGTGCCGTCCGGGGACCACGACACCCTGCCGTCGGCGATGGCGGCGACCCGCCGGGCGTCCGACCCGTCGGCCTTCGCGGTCCACACGGCCACGCCCTCGGACGTGGTGCGCGAGAAGGCGAAGGACGTGCGGTCGGGGGACCACTGGGGCAGGGCGTCGCAGGGATCGCCGGGGACGATCTGCCGGGCGGCGTCCGTCCCGGGGTCGCGCCGGGCGATCACACCGTGGCAGCTTCCGGACCGGCCGGGGCCCGAGGCGTCCAACCGGATGAGCAGGGGGTCGGTGGGGAAGGGGGCGGGAGTGGCGGCGGTGGCACCGGGCTGGGCGCCCTTCTTGTCCTCGTCCTGCGCGGACCTGTCCCAGGGCTGCCACAGGAACAGCCCGACGGTCGCCAGGACCGTCACGAGCGCCGCCGCTCCCATCGCGGTGCGGCGCCCGTGCCGGGACTGTCGGGAGGCGGGCACGCCGGGCCCGGCGGCCGCGTACCAGGCGTCCCCGCCCGCGGGCGGGGACGTGGATGCCGACAAGGACGCGGGTACGGGCGAAGGCGTGGAGGCGGACGAGGAGCCGGGCCCGGGTGACGGCGCGCTGGAGCCGACGGCGAGGGTCGGCGTGGGCACCGGGGCAGGAGCGGGACCGGGGCCGGGTACGGGCGCAGGACCGGGTACGGGCGTGGGCGCGGGGCTCGGTACGGGCGCGGGGGAGGGCGTCGGGGAGACCGGCGCCGGTGCCGGCGTCTGCTCCGCCCCCGGGGGCGGTGGGGTGCCCGGCTCGGGCTCGGCGGGGCGGGTCGCGGGATCCTCCCGGGGGAGCAGCTGGGTGGCCGCGTCGGGGAGCCAGCAGTCCCCGGTCGGGTGGCGCACCGTCAGCCGGCCGAGGAAGTCGGTGGGGCTGGGCCGCCCCGACGGGTCCTTGGACAGGCAGGAGGCGATGGCGTCGCGGAGCTCGTCGGGGACGGCGCTCAGGTCCGGCTCCTCGTGGACGACCTTGTAGTGCCGGGCCGCCGAGGGGCCGTCGCCGAAGGGGATGCCTCCCGCGGCCTGGGTGAGCACCACCCCCAGGGCGAACATGTCCACCGCCGGCGTCACGGCGCCGCTGGTCAGCTGCTCGGGGGCCAGGAAGCCGGGGGTGCCGATCTGGAGTCCGGTCTGCGTCAGCGCCGTGCCGTCCAGAGCGCGCGCGATGCCGAAGTCGATGACGCGCGGCCCGTCCTCCGCGACGATGATGTTCGCGGGCTTGAGGTCCCGGTGGATCACACCGGCCCGGTGGATCGCCTCCAGCGCCTCGGCCAGGCCGGCCGCCAGTACGGTCAGGGTGTCCACGGGGAGCGAGCCGACCTGGGTGAGGACGGCCTGGAGGGTGGGGCCGGGCACGAAGGCCGTCACCAGAAAGGCCGGGTCGCCCTCCGGATCGGCGTCGACGACCGGAGCCGTGTGGAATCCGCCGACCCGGCGCGCGGCCGCCACCTCGTCGGCGAACCGCCGGCGGAAGCCCGGCTCCGTGCTCAGCTCGGGACGCACGACCTTGACGGCCACCGCGCGCCCGGACCGGGACCGGCCGAGGTAGACCACGCCCATGCCCCCCTGGCCGAGCCGTCCCACCAGCCGGTAGCGGCCCTCACCGACCGAGGTGGGATCGCCCGTTGCGAGCGGCTTCATGTGTCCCCCGTTTCGCGCCCTGCGCGGTTGCAGGCGCTCCTGCCTACCCGCCGTGCCGTACGGCAGTCAAGCCGGGCCGCGCCGGGTCCCGGAGTCCGGTCGCCGGAGCGCCCGGGAGGTACCCCTTGAATGATCAAACTGGTGTCGGGTTAGCATATGAGCGCCGCCTAGCTCGAAAGATAAACCTGTGACTGTCAATGACGACTCGTTCACCAACTGGAAGAACCGCGAGGAGATCGCGGAGTCGATGATCCCGATCATCGGGAAGCTGCACCGGGAACGGGACGTCACGGTCCTGCTCCACAGCCGCTCCTTGGTGAACAAGTCGGTGGTCAGCATCCTGAAGACCCACCGATTCGCCCGGCAGATCGCCGGTGAGGAACTCTCGGTCACCGAGACGCTGCCGTTCCTGCAGGCTCTCGCGACCCTCGATCTCGGTCCCTCGCAGATCGACATCGGCATGCTCGCCGCGACGTACAAGACGGACGACCGCGGCCTGTCGGTGGAGGCCTTCACCGCCGAGGCCGTCGTCGGCGCCACGGGCGCCAACAAGATCGACCGCCGTGAGCCGCGCGACGTCGTCCTCTACGGGTTCGGCCGCATCGGCCGTCTCGTCGCCCGCCTCCTCATCGAGAAGGCCGGCTCCGGCAACGGCCTGCGCCTGCGCGCCATCGTCGTCCGCAGGGGCGGCGACCAGGACATCGTCAAGCGCGCCTCGCTGCTGCGCCGCGACTCCATCCACGGCCAGTTCCAGGGCACGATCACCGTCGACGAGGCGAACAGCACGATCGTCGCCAACGGCAACGAGATCAAGGTGATCTACGCCAACGACCCGTCGGAGGTCGACTACACCGAGTACGGCGTCAAGGGCGCCATCCTCATCGACAACACCGGCAAGTGGCGCGACCGCGAGGGCCTGTCGAAGCACCTGCGTCCGGGCATCGACAAGGTCGTCCTCACGGCTCCGGGCAAGGGCGACGTCCCCAACATCGTCCACGGGGTCAACCACGACACCATCAAGCCGGACGAGCAGATCCTGTCCTGCGCCTCGTGCACGACCAACGCGATCGTCCCGCCGCTGAAGGCGATGGCGGACGAGTACGGCGTCCTGCGCGGGCACGTGGAGACCGTCCACTCCTTCACCAACGACCAGAACCTGCTGGACAATTACCACAGCTCGGACCGGCGCGGCCGCTCGGCGCCGCTGAACATGGTCATCACCGAGACGGGCGCCGCCTCCGCCGTGGCCAAGGCCCTGCCCGACCTCAAGGCGCGGATCACCGGCAGCTCCATCCGCGTCCCCGTGCCGAACGTCTCGATCGCCATCCTCAACCTGCGGCTGGCGCGCGAGACCACGCGCGAGGAGGTCCTCGACTACCTCCGCAACGTGTCGCTGGCATCGCCGCTCAAGCGTCAGATCGACTTCATCAGCGCCCCCGACGCGGTCTCCAGCGACTTCATCGGATCGCGCCACTCGTCGATCATCGACGCCGGCGCCATGAAGGTCGAGGGCGACGACGCGATCCTCTACCTCTGGTACGACAACGAGTTCGGCTACTCCTGCCAGGTCATCCGGGTCGTCCAGCACGTCTCCGGCGTGGAGTACCCGACCTACCCGGTCCCGGCGGTCTGACGGGCACTCTGACGGGCAGTCCGATCCACCCCCGGTGCGGGTCCGCGACATGCGGGCCCGCACCGCTGTGTCCGGGTGCGTGCGCGCACCCCCGATCCGCCGTGCCCATCGACAGGCGTCCGGGATCAGGTTAGCCTCCCCTAAGTTCGTTTGATCCCCGCGCCCTCGGCGTGCCCTGCTCTCGGTTCCCCCCAAGCACGGACATCGGCTGCCCCGCACGATTGGGAGTGACATGTCACAGGATCATTCTGACGATGCGCCACTGGTCCACGACCTCATCGGGATCGGCTTCGGACCCTCGAACGTGGCCATGGCGATCGCACTCACCGAGCACAACGCCGCAGTGGGACGACAGGAGGCCGTCACCGCTCACTTCTTCGAGCAGCAGCCCCGTTTCGGCTGGCACCGCGGGATGCTGATCGACGACGCGACGATGCAGGTCTCCTTCCTCAAGGACCTGGTGACGCTGCGCAATCCGGCCAGCGGGTTCAGCTTCCTGTGCTACCTGCAGAGCAAGGGCCGGCTGATCGACTTCGTCAACCACAAGAACCTCTTCCCGCTGCGCGTCGAGTTCCACGACTACTTCGAGTGGGCCGCGGCCAAGGTCGACGACATGGTGTCCTACGGGCACGAGGTCGTCTCCGTACGGCCCGTCGTGCGCGACGGCGTGGTGGAGTACGTGGACGTCACGGCCCGCTCCGGGTCCGAAACGGTGGTCCACCGGGCCCGCAACCTGGTCATCGGCACCGGCCTGCGGCCGCAGATGCCCGAGGGCGTCGAGCGCACCGAGCGGATCTGGCACACCTCGGAACTGCTGACCCGGGTGGAGGACCTCAAGGACGCCGAACCGTCCCGCTTCATCGTGGTCGGCGCCGGCCAGAGCGCCGCGGAGAACGTGGCCTTCCTGCACCGGCGCTTCCCCGGGGCCCAGGTGTGCGCGGTCTTCGCCCGCTACGGCTACAGCCCGGCCGACGACAGCAAGTTCGCCAACCGGATCTTCGACCCCGCCGCGGTCGACGCGTACTTCGCCGCTCCGGAGGAGGTCAAGCGCAAGCTGATCGAGTACCACGCCAACACCAACTACTCCGTGGTGGACGTCGACCTGATCGACGACCTGTACCGCCAGGAGTACCAGCAGAAGGTCCTCGGCACCGAGCGGCTGCGCTTCCTCAAGGTGTCGCGGCTCACCGACGTCGTGGAGACCCCGGACCGGGTGCTCGCCGCGGTCGAGTCGCTGGTCACCGGGGAGAAGGAGCCGCTGGACGCGGACGTGCTGGTCTACGCGACCGGATACCGCTCGGCGGACGGGCTCGGCCTGCTCGGCGAGGTCGAGGCGTACTGCCACCGCGACGACCTGGGCCGGGTCCGCGTACGGCGGGACTACCGCATCGAGACCGATCCCGGACTGCGCTGCGGCCTCTACCTCCAGGGCGGCACCGAGCACACGCACGGCATCACCTCGTCCCTGCTGTCGAACACCGCCGTCAGGGTCGGCGAGATCCTCCGGTCGATCCTCGACCGGAGCCGCGTCCCGGCACGAGGCCCCCGCCGGGCCGCGGACGAGATCGGCTCCGCCGCCTAGGGCCGGGCGTCGCGGGCGAGGCGGGACTTCGACGACAGGCCCCAGAGCGGTGACCGGGCCCGGCGGGCCGCTCAGCAGACCTGGTCGTAGGCGCGGTCGGCCGCCCGCGTCCAGCTGTCCCAGTAGGCGGCGCCGTGCAGCGTGTTGCGCTCCGCCCGGGGCGGGGCGTCGCAGCCCTCGGCCGCCGCCTCCAGGCCGGCCCTGGTCCCGTCCCGGCGGCCCCGCTCGCTCTCCTCGCCGGGGCTCGGCCGGGACGGGGTCGAGCCGTTCGGGTCCTGGGGCTCGGGCTGGGCGCCGGTCCGCCGACAGTACCGGCCGCTCGCGTCCACGTTCGGGGGCTGGGCGGACTGTCCGTCGTCGAGCGTGCGGGGCGCCGTGAAGCCCTCCCCGGTGATCGTGGCGGACGTGCCGTCCGGTGACGCCGTGACCGTGCAGCCCGCTGTCGGCGCCGCCGCTCCGGCGGTGGGCCCGAGGGCGAGCATGCCGCCGCAGACGACCGAGGAGGCGAGCAGCGACGCGGTCACGACGTGTCGGGTGCGTGCGGACATGATGTGCTCCCAATCGGGGGGCGGGGGACGCGAGGCCCCGCCGCCGGCGCGGCTGTCACGTCCGGGCACGGCGGTCCCGCGGTCCGGACGCGCCCATCCCCTCCATGCTCCACCGCCCGCCACCCGGTGTCGACCGGGAGCCCGGCGGCTCCGGTACGGCCTGCCGCGCCACGGCCGCCGCCACCGCCCGGCGGCAGCCGAGCCGAGCAGCGGGGCGCCGCCGGGCGGCGGTGTCAGCCCCGCCGCGCGGTGCCCGGCTCCGCCCCGCCCGCGTCCAAGGCGTCTGCCGAGCGGTCCGGTCGGCGGGCCGGTGACAGCAGCGGGTCGTCGAGCCGCACGATCCGGTAGCCCGCCCGGCGGCTCGCTGCCCTGGGCGGTTGGCGGCGTCGCGCGGTGGTGCCCGCCGCGGCCTTCGCCGACCGGGCCCGCTGGGCCGCCGCGACCAGGGCCGCCACCGGGGGCGCCTCCGCGCGCAGCCGGTTGAAGCCGCGGATGGAAAGGCCGACGAGGGTCGCCGCGGCCGGCCAGGCGGCGCCCTTGCGGATCGCGTTCAGCATCAGTTGGAGCGCCGCGGGCGTGGGAGCCGTCCCCGGCCGCAGGCCGTGGGCCTCGGCCAGCGAGCGCGCGGCGCGGATCGCCGCGGCGAAGCTGGTGTCGATGGCCAGCCACTCGCGCAGGGTGCGCTCCGGTACCCCGGCCGCCGCGGCGCAACCGGGGACGGTCAGTCCCTGAGCGGCGCCGCGCAAGGCGTCGGCCATACGGGCAATCGTTTCCTCACGCTGGCTGGGCGTGCGGCTCAGCGCCTCGCCCAGCGCCCGGTCCAGCTCCTCCTGGGAGCTCATCCAGGCCACCACCCCGTCGGCCCACTCGTCCTGTTGAGCCTGGTGCCGCGCCTTCTCCTGCATCATCCCCGCCCCCCATGGTTTAGGTAAGCCTAACCTAATGGGCGTCGTGTGCGGGAGGGGAGGAGCTCACGTCTTGAGGTGTTCGGGGTCGAAGTGGCCCCTGCGGGCCGTGCCTGGGCCGTCGGTTCGGCCGGGGGGTCGAACTCGGCCGCGTTGCAGGGGGGTTCAGGCGGCCTGGCTGTCGGGGTGGGCCGGAGCCCCGGGGAAGTCGGGGGCGGCTTCGGCCTGCTGCTCCGCCTCCGGTTCGGGGACCGGGCTCAGGTGCCGCTGGGGTGCCTGCCGCTCCAGCCGGCGCGGGTCGAGCATGTGTTCCTCGTAGCGGCCGAGGGCGAGCATGAGGCAGAGGAGCAGGGGCGGCACGAGCAGCATGGTGAAGATCACGACGGTCCCTTCGGCGGAGGGGTGGTCCCTCTCGCACCCGCCCGGTACGAGGGCGGGAAGTCGCGGAGGGGGCGTACGTGTCAGCACGGGGGAGGGGGTGGTGCAGCGCCCGTACGGGCGACGGGCGCTGCTTCGTGCCACGGGTCGGGGGAGCGTCAGTGCTTGCCCCTGGCCTTCTTCATCTGGTCGCCGGCCTTCGCCGCCATCTCCTCGGTCTTGCCGCTCATCTGCTCGGCGCTGCCCTCCGCCTGCATCGTCTTGTTGTCCGTGGCGCTGCCCGCGGTCTCCTTGAGCTTGCCCTTGACCTGCTTGGCCTTCGCCTTCGCCTTGCTCATGATGGGGTGGTTCCTTCCGGGTCGGATTGATGGCGCAAGCCCACCATGCGTCCGGAACGGTCTCGGTGCAATTCGGGCCAAATGCCTGAATATCGACCAACTGGTCGGCAGTCGTTGCGCCATCCGTGTGCGGACCGGTCCGCACACGGTCCGGTCGCCCCGCCCCCGGCGAAGGCGCTCCCGCAGGGGCGGCGGAAAGGCACCCGGGGCAGGGCTCGCGAGCGCTGTCCCCCGGTCCGCAGCGGTGGATCAGGCGCGGTCGATGTGCACGCTGGTCGACTTCACCCGGGCGGTGGCCCGCATGCCGACCTCCAGGCCCAGCTCCTCGACCGCCTCCCGGGTCAGCAGGGACACCACGCGGTGCGGTCCGGCCTGGACTTCGACCTGGGCGGCCACGTCGCCGAGTTTGATCCCGGTGACGATCCCGGGGAAGGCGTTGCGGGCCGAGGTGTACGGTTCGTCCCCGCCCTCGGCGCCCTCCTGGGCGGCCTCCACGCAGAACGCCGCCAGATCGGGGCCGTCGATGATCCGGCGGTTGCCCTCGCGGCGGGTGGGGAAGCGCTCGGCGTCCGCCCACCGGCGGGCGGTGTCGGCACTGACACCCAGCAGCCGGGCGGCCTGGCCGATCGTGTAGGACTCCATGCGCTCCACCCTACTCACGGGTCTCCCGCGTCCCGGAGGTGCCCGCCGCCCGGCTCTCCCGGCCGCGCACCGCCCGTTCTCACGCCGCCGCGGCCCCCGCTCCCCGCCGCCCGGCGGTCAGCCGCGGCCGCGGCCCCGACCGGCCAGGTTGCGGGTCAGCAGCCCGGTGGAGTCCGCCACGCCGACGCCCCCGCCGGACGACGTGTCAGGAAGCCGCCCGTCGGCCGCCTTGAGCTCGGTCAGCGCCGCCTCCATCGCCCGGTGCGCGGCGAACAGGCAGGGCGTGCTGTAGACGGCGGCGTCGATGCCGAGCCCGGTCAGCTCCGTCAGGGAGAAGCGCGGGGACTTCCCGCCGCCGATCTGGTTGAACAGCAGCGGCTTGCCCCCGGCCGCGTCCCGGACGAGCTTGAGCTGCTCGGTGCTCCGTACGCCGTCCACGAGGACCATGTCGGCGTCCGTCGCGGCCAGTTCTTTGGTCCGCAGCAGCATCTCCGACTCCTCCGTGGCGTCGGTCCGAGCCACCACGAAGAGGTCCCGGCGCTCCTCCAGGACCCGTTCCAGCTTGGCGAGGTACTGCCGCAGCGGCAGGATCTGCTTGCCCTCGGCGTGACCGCAGCGCCGCGGACGCTGCTGGTCCTCCAGGACCACGCCCGACGCACCGGCCTGCTCCAGCCGCCGCACGACGTGGCCGGCCACCTCCGGGTCCCCGTAACCGTCGTCGATGTCCACCAGCAGGTGGTGCTCCGGGAACGCCGCCCGCAGCCGCTCGGTGAAGGCCACCATGTCCGGCCAGGCGATGAACCCGACGTCCGGCAGACCGTAGAAGGACGCCGCGAAACCGAAACCGGAGAGGAAGAAGGCGTCGTAGTGGCCGGCGGCCACCGACGCCGAGTACATGTCGTACACCCCGATCAGGGGGGTCGTACCCGCCTCCGCGACGGCCTGCCGCAGCGCACTTCCACGATCCCGGCCCACTGTGGCTCCTCACCCGAGGGGACCCGGTCGGTCCCGCTCCGGTGATCCTGGACGGACGGACCCCGGCAGGAACGATCCGGCCGTTCCAGCGCGCCCCGCTTTCACCCGGACGAGTCCGGCCGCGGACCGAGCGGGGAGGACCGCCCCGCCGGGCGGCTGCCACCGCCCGCCGCCACCGCCCCGCCGCCGGCTGCCCGGGGACCGGTGCCGGTCCGCTGGCGGGGCCCCGGCCGGTGGTGTCCGCTGGAGTGGTGAGCCCTGTCCCCGAACGCGGCTGGCTGGCCGGCCTCCCGCCGGCGGCGGGAGCGGCCGTCATGGCCGCCGGCATCCTCTCCGTCGGCCTGCACCTCGTCGGGCGCGAGGCGCTGTCGCTCGCCGCGCTGGCGATCGCCGCGGCGCTGTGGCTGGTGCTCGGCGCCGACTTCGCCGCCCGGCTCTTCCGCGACCGCGGCCGCTTCCGCGCCGAGGCCGACACGCCGGCGGCCCTCACCGCCGTCGCCGCGACCACCGTCGTCGGCACCCGGATCTCGCAGCTGGGATGGCAGGGCGCGGCCGCCGTGCTGCTGGCGCTCGCCGCGGCGCTGTGGCCCGGTCTGACGGTCAACGTCCTGCGCCACTGGCGGCGCCGGATGCCCGGCGTCGCCTTCCTCGTCTGCGTGGCCACCCAGGGGCTCGCCGTCCTCGCGGCGGCGCTCGCCACCGCCCTTCCGTGCACCTGGCTGGCCCGGGCGGCCCTGGCCGCCTTCTGCCTCGGCCTGCTGCTCTACGTCCCGGCCCTCGCCCGCTTCGACCTCGGCGAGGTGGCGGGCGGGGCGGGCGACCACTGGGTGGCGGGCGGCGCGCTGTCGATCTCCGCCCTGGCCGGCTCCAAGCTCACCGCGTCACCCGTGTGGGCCGGTGCGGCGCACACGGCCCTGCGTACCGTCACCCTCCTCGCCCTCACCCTGTCCCTCCTCTGGTACGCCGTCCTCCTCGCCGCGGAAGTGCGCCACCCCCGGCCGCACTACGACATTCGGCGCTGGGCCACGGTCTTCCCCCTCGGCATGACCGCGACCGCCTGCCTCTCCGCCGCGGGCCCGGTCGGGATCGGCTGGCTGCGCCCCCTGGGCGAGGTACTGCTCTGGACGGCGGTCGCGGCCTGGCTGCTGACCCTCGCGGCGATGGTCACCTCTCGCCGCTCCCGGCGGGCGGGCTGAGTTCCGCACGCTTCCACCGGCCCAGCACCGCCACCCAGGCCAGCAGGGCGACCGCGACCAGCAGCGGCCACCGCGGGCCGTGACGCAGCATCAGCAGCCCCCCGGCCAGCGCCCCGCACGCCAGGGTCACCACCGTCACCAGCCGCCGCGCGGAGGCGGCCCCCCAGGGATCGGCGGCCAGCCCGGTCAGCGCCCGGGTGACGACCGTGGTGGTGAGGTCGGGGACGGCGAGCCGGTGCACGACCCCGTTCTGCAGCCCCATCCCCAGGGCCAGCAGTGCGACGACGACCAGCTCGCCGGCCCCGCCCGCCGTCCCGGCAAGGGCACCGGCCACCAGGAGGGCCTGCACCGCGACCAGCGGGCCGAAGAACCGCTCCGCCGCCCCGCGGGGGAGCAGCCGTCCCGCCGCCAGGGCCCCGGCCAGGAAGGCACCGAGGGCCAGCAGGGTGGCCGGTACGGAGAGCTCGCGGTCACCGGCGAGCGCGAAACCGAGGAAGACCACGTTGCCGGTCATGTTCGCGACGAAGGCGTGGTCCAGGCCGAGATAGCTCACCGCGTCCACCAGCCCGCTGACGAAGGTGAGCACCACCAGCAGCGGAGGCAGCACCCCGTGGGGCCCACCGGGCGGCCCGTCCCGCTCCGGCGGGAAGAGCAGCGCGGCCAGCGGCCGCAGGACGCCCCGCCCGCGCTCGCGCCCGGTCCCTGACCTCATGGAGTCCTCTCCTCTCCTGCCGCCTGCCGCCTGCCGCCTGCCGCCTGTCGCCCCGGCCGCGCGGTCGCCGCCCCGGCCGTCTGCGCTCCCACCCCGGCCGGCCGTGTGCCGGCGCCGCCCTCCGTGCATGGTGCGGGCCGTGGGCCCCGCCACCGGGGCGACCCGCCGGAGCCGCCCCCGGGCGGGCCCGGGCTGCGTCCCGGATCTCCGTCCGGTACCGGGCCCCGCCCTGTGGCGGGGCCCGGGGAGGCTGAGTAGGGTCCCGGCATGGCATACACGTTCCAGGTGACGATCGACTCGGCCGACCCGCACGCCCTCGCCGACTGGTGGGCCGACGCGCTGGGCTGGGAGGTCGAGCCGAGCGACGAGGCGTTCATCCGAGGCATGATCGCCGCGGGCCACGCGACCGACGAGGACACCACGACCCACAACGGCGTCCTGGTCTGGCAGACGGGCCAGGCCATCCGCCACCCGGAGGGCCTGGAGCGCGCCCCGCGCGTCCTCTTCCAGCTGGTGCCCGAGCCCAAGACGGTCAAGAACCGCGTCCACCTGGACGTCCGCACCGGACCGGACGACGACCCGAAGCGCGTCGTCGAACGCCTGCTCGCCAAGGGCGCCACCTTCCTCCACGAGGGCCGCCAGGGCCCCTCCGCCTGGACCACGATCGCCGACCCGCAGGGCAACGAGATCTGCATCACCCACTGAGCGTCCGCACCGGCGTGGCAACCTTGTCCCCGGCCGTCCGTCCCCACCAGCAGGAGTCCCCGTGAGCACGCCCGCCCCCGCCGCGCCGGTCTTCCTCGCCCCGCCGCACCCCGACGCCGGCGAAGGACGGACCGGCGTCGTGTGGGCGCTGGGCGACCGCACCCGGGACCTCGACGCGAACCTGGTCCGGATCGGGCCCGGCGCAGGCATCGGCGAGCACACCGAGTCGGTCCTCGGCGTCCTGCTCGTCGTCGTCGGCGGTACGGGGGAACTCCGCACCCCGGACGCCACGGTGGCGCTGGTGCCCGGAGCCGTGGCCTGGCTCCCCGCCGGCACCACCCGCTCCGTGCGGGCCGGAGCCGAGGGGCTCGCCTACACCACCGCGCACCGCCGCCGGCCGCCGCTCACCATCGGCCCGGCCCCGCACGCCGGGGCGGGGGAGCCGGCCTGCCTGCTGGACCGGGTCTGCACCGAATGCGGCCGCCTCGCCACCGAGTCCGATGCCCGCCACTGCAGCCGGTGCGGCGCCCGACTGCCGCACTGAGACCGCCGACCGAGGCCGGCCACCGGCCGGGAGCCGTTCCTGACCAGCGCTAATTGGGTACCGGGCAGCCCTTCCCACAGGTGAGAATGAGCCATCTGAATCCGGGAGGGACCCCATGAGCCAGGACCGCCTGACTCTGCATGACCTGCTGCCCGCGCAGGAGCTGGCCGCTTCGATCGACGCCGGGTACGTGACCCGCAAGACGCACCCCGAACTGCCGCTGTCCATCTACACGTACACGAGGACGGCGCAGTACGAGCGCGTCTGGAACCAGGTCACCACCCGCTGCCGGGGCCTCGTCGCCGACGACGCGACCGGGGCGATCGTCGCGCTCCCGCTGCCGAAGTTCTTCAACGTCGGCGAGCACGAGTCGGGTCAGCCCTACGCGCCCGCCCTGCCGGACGAGCCGTTCGAGGTCTACGACAAGGTCGACGGAAGCCTCGCCGTGGTCTTCCACTACGCCGGCCGCTGGCGGGCCGCGTCCAAGGGTTCCTTCATCAGCACCCAGGCCACGTGGGCGCAGCGCCGCCTCGATGCCGTGGACACGGCGGCGCTCGTACCGGGCGTCACCTACCTCGCCGAGGTCCTCTACCCGCAGAACCGCATCGTCGTCGACTACGGCGACCGGCGGGACCTCGTCCTGCTCGCCGCCTTCACCACGGACGGCGCCGAAGTCCCGCTCGCCGAGGCCGCGCCCCACTGGGAGGGGATCGGCTCCGTCGTCACGGTGTGGCCCGCCGTGCCCCTCCACGAGCTGATCGCGCTCGCCGACTCCAACACCCTGCCCGGCGGCGCCGCGGCGACCGGCACCCAGGCCGAGGGCTTCGTCCTGCGCTTCGCCTCCGGCGTCCGTGCGAAGGCCAAGCTGGCGGAGTACGTACGCCTGCACAAGGTGCTCACCGGTGTCACCGAGCGCGACATCTGGCGGGCCCACGGCGTCCAGCGGTTCGCCGGCCTGCCCGCCAAGCAGGTGGCCCAGGGCCTGAACTGCCCGGTCGCCGACATCGAGGCGGCCGGCGGCAAGCCGCTCGACGCACTACTGGAGCAGGTGCCCGACGAGTTCGACGCCTGGGTCCGCGAGGTCGTCGCCCGCCTCGAGGACGAGGCCGCGCTGCGCGAGCGCGCGGTCGACGAGGCGTACGCGGGCCTCGCGCACCTCGCCGGCGACCGCGGCGCCTTCGCCCGCGCGGCGAAGGGGCTGTCCGACGGCGGGATCCGGGCCGCGGTGTTCCTGCGCCTGGACGGCAGGCCCACCGACCTGGTCGTGTGGCGCCACGTCCGGCCCGAGCCGTCCGACCCCTTCACGAACGACGAGGAGAACTGACCCGTGTCCGAACAGACACCCGAAGCCGTGGCCGCGCCCGAGGCGGTGCCGGCGGCCCGGCGCGTGCCCGCGGCCGAGCCCGTCCCCGAGGAGGTTCCGCTGCCCGTCGTGCACGTCATGACGGGCCTGCCGGCCTCCGGCAAGACGACGGCCGCGCGCGCCCTCCAGGCCGAGGCCGGGGGACGGATGCGCCGCGTCAACCTCGACGACCTGCGGAGCATGCTCGACCTGCCGGACCCCGAGCGGGGCCGGAGCTTCGCCCACGAGCAGACCGTGCTCGCCGTCCAGGACGCCGCGGTCCGCGCGGCGGTCGACGGCGGTTTCGACGTGGTCGTCGACAACACCCACCTGACCAAGCACATCCCCAAGCGGCTCAAGGCGGCCGTCGGGGGCCTGGCGACCTTCGTCGTGCACGACTTCACCGACGTCCCGCTGGAGGAGTGCCTGCGCCGCGACGCCGCCCGCGAGCGACAGGTCGGCGAGGAGATCATCCGGATCCTGGCGGAGAAGCACCAGAAGGTGCGCAAGGGCGGCTGGCGGCTGACCTCGGAGTGGATGAACGGCGGTTCCGCGGGGGCGGCCGTCCCGCCCGTGACCGCGTACGTCCCCGATCCGGCGCTGCCGGCCGCGGTGATGTGCGACATCGACGGCACGCTCGCGCTGACCGGGGACCGCGGCCCGTACGACTTCTCGCGGTGCGAACTGGACCTGCTCAACGAGTCGGTCAAGCACGCTCTGGGCGCCTTCCGGCGCGCCGACGGGGACACGATCGTGCTGCTGTCGGGGCGGAGCGAGGAGCACCGGCCGCAGACCGAGTCCTGGCTGCGCCGGCACGAGGTGCCGTACGACGAGCTGTGGATGCGGGCGGCGGGCGACACGCGCCGGGACGACGTGGTCAAGGCGGAGCTGTTCGACGCGCACGTCCGCCACCGGTACGCGGTACGGGTGTCGCTCGACGACCGGGACCGGGTGGTCGCGGTCTGGCGCCGGATGGGCCTGCCCACCTGGCAGGTCAACTACGGGGACTTCTGACCGTGGCTGCCCGTGTGCTCGTCGTGGACGGTGCGAACGTCGTCGGCTCGGTCCCGGACGGCTGGTGGCGCGACCGGCGCGGCGCGGCGGAGCGCCTGCGCGACGCGCTGGCGGCGCGGGGCGGTGACGAGGAGGTCGTCCTCGTCGTCGAGGGGGCGGCCCGGGGCGTCGAGTCCGTGCCCGGGGTGCGCGTGGAGTCGGCGCCCGGCAGCGGTGACGACCTGATCGTGGAGCTGGCCTCGGCCTACGCGGAGCGCGGATGCACCGTGGTGACGGCCGACCGGGAGCTGCGCCGGCGGGTCGGGGAGCTGGGGGTGCGGTGCGCGGGGCCGCGCACCGTGCGTCCGGCGCCCTGAGCGGGCGCCGGACGCACGGTGATGCGGTGATGCGGTGAGGATGCGCCGGGTCAGCGGCAGAACTGCACCGGGGAGAGGTTCCTGACGTAGCGGGCGGACACCCAGCGGGCGCTGCTCGCGACCCGCAGCTCCTCGCCGTTGCCCCGGCCGTCGTCCTGGCGCCCTTCCTCGCGGCTCTCGTCGCGGCTCTCGTCGCGACCTTCCTCACGGTCTTCCTCGCTGCCGTCCTGGCGGCCTTCCTCACGGTCTTCTTCGCGGCCGTCCTGGCCTCCGTTGCCGTTCTCCGCGCCGCCGTTGCGCTCGTTCAGGCGGTACCACAGGCGGTTGCCGTCAACAGACTCGCCGTACTTCTTGCACTCGATCTCGACCTTGCGGTTCGGCTGGATCTGGCCGATGATGCGCGACTGCGTGGTGGGCTTGCTGCGGATCTTCAGCGGGCCCTTGGAGATGACGCGGCCGACGGCGTACCGGTCGGCCAACGTGTGGGGCTGCCCGAGCGCGGGCTCGTGGTCGATGACGGTCCGCGACGGCGCGTCGGCCATCGGGGTCCCGTCCGCGACGGCGGCGCCCGCCCCGACCAGGCCGAGAACCAGGCTTCCGGTGGCGAGAGCGAGGATGGTCCTGGTGGGCTTCAGCATGAGCCGGCTCCTCTACGAAGACATCCACCCGGCCGCGACGCGCGGCGCGGGGCGGCAACCAGGCGGCTGCCAGGGACGACTATGACGACGGGAGGCTCCGCGGCCCCGCTGACTCACCGCCGTTTAACCCGATATGCCCAATGCGCGCCGCCGGTACGGGTTCCGCGAACACGAGGTGCTCGGTCCGGCCGGTGCGGGGCGCCTTCCGGATGCGGGCGGAGACCGGCCGCGCCACAGTGTGGGCATGGGTATCGAAGACTACGGCGGCGGCCCCGGGGCCCAGCAGACCGGTGTCCTCGTCGTGACCACCAACGACGTCCCCGGCTACCGGGTCGAGCAGGTCATCGGCGAGGTCTTCGGCCTCACGGTGCGCTCCCGCCACCTGGGCAGCCAGATCGGCGCCGGGCTGAAGTCGATGATCGGCGGAGAGCTGAAGGGCCTCACCAAAACCCTGGTGGAGACCCGCAACCAGGCCATGGACCGGCTCATCGAGCAGGCGAAGGCGCGGGGCGCGAACGCCGTGCTGATGATGCGCTTCGACGTGACCGACGCCGCCGACGTGGGGACCGAGGTGTGCGCGTACGGCACGGCGGTCGTGCTGGTGCCCGCCTCCACCTGATCGGGCACGCCCGCACGCCCGCACCCGCCGCACGCGCACGCACACCCGCGGCGGTGCCCTGCCGGTCGTGCCCGGTCCGGCCGACACCGCACCTCCCGGGCGCCGGACCGGCACAATGGGCGCCGTGAACCTCATGGACAAGGGCGCCAACGTGCCGATCGGGGCCGCCGGAGTGCGGGCCGTGCTGGGCTGGTCGGCCGGGCCCGGCGTACCGGACGTGGACGCCTCCGCGCTCCTGCTGACGGGCGGCGGACGGGTCCGCTCCGACGCCGACTTCGTCTTCTACAACCAGCCCCGGCACGCCTCCGGGGCGGTGCGGCACCTCGGCAAGCGACCGGGGGCCGACACGGTCGCCGTCGACCTCGCCGCGGTGGAACCGGGCGTCGAACGGGTCCTGCTCTGCGCGTCGGCGGACGGCGGAAGCTTCGGACAGGTGCCGGGGCTGCACCTGCTCCTCCTGGACGCCGGATCCGGAGCCGAGCTGGCCCGCTTCGAGATGCGGCCGGGCCCGGAGACCGCCCTCGTCAGCGGCGAGCTCTACCGGCGTGCCGGGGCCTGGCGGTTCCGGGCGGTCGGCCAGGGGTACGCGAGCGGGCTGGCCGGGCTCGCGACGGACTTCGGCATCACCGTGGACCCGCCGACGCAGACGACAGCGCCCCGGACGGCCCCGCCGGCCGTCCCGGCGGCCGCCGCACCGACGGCCCCGCCGGCCGGCTCCGCGGGCGCGCCCCGAGGAGTCCCCGGGGCCGCGCCGACGGACCCGGCCGTGCGGCTCACCGCGGGGGAGGAGCAGCTCCCCGCCGAGGTGCGCGAACGCCTGTCCCTGCGCAAACGGCAGGTCGCGGTCAGCCTGAGCAAGCGCGGAGTCGCCGGCCTGGCCGCCCGCGTCGTCCTCGTCCTCGACGCGTCGGGCTCCATGGCCGCCCTCTACCGTCGCGGCACCGTCGCGGGCGTCGCCGAGCGGATGGCCGCCGTCGCCGCCCAGCTCGACGCGGACGGCGAGATGCAGGCCTGGACCTTCGCCTCCCACCCGGCACGGCTGCCCGACCTCGTCATCGGCGCCCTGCCCGAATGGCTCCGCCTGCACGTGCGCGGCGGGGAGTTCAGCCTCTTCGGCCGCAGGAAGCCGCCCAAGGGCCTCGCACCCGGCCAGGTCGACATGCGCGCCGTCGGCATCGGCAACGAGGAGCAGAAGGTCATTGCGGAGGTCCGCGCCTTCGTCCGCGACCACCCCGGCCCCGAGCCGACCCTGGTCCTGTTCTTCTCCGACGGCGGGGTCTACCGCAACGACGAGATCGAACGGGAGCTGCGCGCGGCCGTCGAGGAGCCGGTCTTCTGGCAGTTCATCGGCCTCGGGCAGGCCGACTACGGGGTGCTGGAACGCTTCGACACCCTTCCCGGCCGCCGCGTCGACAACGTCGGCTTCTTCGCGGTCGACGACATCGACACCGTCTCCGATCCCGAGCTGTACGACCGGCTGCTGTCGGAGTTCCCCTCCTGGATCGAAGCCGCCCGCCGGGCCGGCGTCCTGAGCTGATCACGACCGACCGGAAGGTGCCGGCGATGAATGACCGGGGGGCGTCCGCCGCCGAGGTGTTCGACGCGCTCGCGGACCGTTACGAGGAGGCCTTCGGGGAGGTCCCGGCACAACGGGAGGCCCTCGACTGGCTCGCCGCCCGACTGCCGCGCGGGGCCCGCGTGCTGGACGTGGGGAGCGGCACGGGCCGCCCCACGGCCGAAGCGCTCACGGCGGCGGGCTGCGCGGTGACCGGCATCGACGTCTCGGCGGAGATGGTCTCCCTGGCACGCGGCCGGGTACCGCAGGCCCGGTTCGAGCAGGCCGACGTGCGGACGTACGAGCCCGGCGGGGCGGACTTCGACGCCGTCTGCTCCTTCTTCCCGCTGCTGATGATGGACCAGCCGGAGGTGGCGGCGGCCCTGGAGCGGATGGCGTCCTGGGTGCGGCCCGGCGGATACCTCGTCCTGGCGACCGTGCCGGGCGACATCCGGGGGCTCGACATCGAGTTCATGGGCCACCGGGTCACCGTCAGCAGCCTGTCCACCGAGGACCACCTGGCCCGGCTCGCGGCCCAGGGGCTGGAGGTGCTGCACCACCGCACGGAGCTGTTCCAGCCCGCGGGGGGACTCGCCGAGCCGGAGGAGCACCTCTTCTGCTACGCGCGCCGCCCGGTCCCCGCACCGCCCGTCGGGCCCGCGGCCTGACGGCGACGCCGACCTGCCGGGCGGCACGGCGAAAAGTTTTCCGGTGACGGCGGCAACCTCCGGGCGGGTCGCGCGTCGTGCGGGGGTGAAGGGCGTGATCCGGCGCCCTCGCCCCGACCGTGACCGTGGAGTAGCACCGTGAAGAACATGCAGCGCGTCCCCCAGCCCGTCCGCCGGGCGGCCGTCACCGCCGTCGCCGCCGCCGCTGTGGTCGTCGCTCTCGCCGGTCCGGCGGCCGCCGCGAGCACCGCCTCGGCCACGCCCGCCCCGGCCACCCCGTCCGCCTCGGCCACGCCCGCCCCGGCCACCCCGTCCGCCACGGCGGTCCCGACGTCGACCGCCCCCGGCAGCCGGCCCAGCGCCGCCCCGACGGTCCGGCCCAGTGCAGCCCCGTCCCCCGCGACCAGCACCCGGCCCGGCGCGGCTCCCACCCCGTCGGTCAGCAGCCCGTCGAGCGCCGAACCCAGCGCCGCCCCGAGCGCTGCCCCCGGCGCCACCCCCGGCTCCACCGCTTCGTCCGGCGGCCCCGAGCTCGCGCATACTGGCTCCTCCGCCACCACCATCGCCCTGGGAGCCGGAGCCGCCGGCCTGATCGTCGTCGGCGCCGGAGCCCTGTACACCGTTCGGCGCCGCGCCAACGGCTGAGGTGACCGTGCTCCACCCCGCAGCCGCCACCGGCCCCGCCACGCCCGTCACCGACCGGGCGTGGCGGGGCCTGCGGTGGTTCCTGCTCCGCGACCGCCAGGCCCCGCCGGTCCCGTCCGCCGCGCACCCGTACACGTACGCACACCCCTCCCCGCCCGGTCCCGCGGACGTCCGCGCCCACCCCCGCGGGGAGGGCCCCGCACCCACGGTCAGCGCGCTGTACCACGCGCACCGGCTCGGCATGGTCCGCCTGGCGGTGCTCCTCGTCGACGACACGGCCACCGCGGAGGACGTGGTCCAGGACGCCTTCACCGCGCTGTACCGCCGCCACGGCGAACACATCACCGAGGTGGACAACGCCTTGGGCTACCTGCGCACCGCCGTGGTCAACACCTCGCGCTCCGTGCTGCGCCGCAGGCGCACCGTCCGGGCCTGGACCCCGCCCGCGGCGGCCGACGTACCGTCCGCGGAAGCACACGTCGTCCTCGACGAGGCCCACCGCGAGGTGCTGGCCGCGCTCGGTCGGCTGACCCCGCGGCGCCGGCAGGTCCTGGTGCTGCGGTACTGGGCCGACCTCAGCGAGGCGGAGATAGCGGACACGCTCGGAATCAGTCGGGGTTCCGTCAAGTCGAACGCGAGCCGCGGACTGGATGCGCTGCAACGGATTCTGGAGGGTCGGATATGACGCGCACCCCGCACGACGGCGAACACCCCGCGGAGCTGCGGCTGCGACAGGCCCTCGACGCCCGCGCCGCCGCGGTCACCGTCCGCGCGCTGCGGCCCGCGGACCCGCCCGGTCCGCACCTGAGGAGGTCTCCGCTCGTCCGGCTACGGGGCTTCGCCCTGCCCCTGGCCGGACTCGCCGCGGCGGCGGCCGCGCTGGTGGGGTACCTGGTCCTCGCACCGGACCGGGCCCCGCTGCGTCCGGCGCCGCCGGCCGCGCCCCCGGAGCTCACTCCGTCCACCTCTGCGGCGCCCTCCCCGGGACCGGCCTCCCCCCGCCACCCCTCGCCGTCGGTGACCCCGCAACCGGACGGGACGGGGCCCTCCGCGATCCCGTCGGCGCCCCCGGCCACCTCACCGCAGCAGCCGACGCGCCCCGGCCCGACCCCGTCGCCGACGAGGCCGGCGCGGCCGCCGTCCTCGTCGGCGCTCCCGCCGTCGCTGTCCCCGTCGCCGTCGTCCCCGCCGGCGGCTCCCCACACGTCCCCGGCCGCCCCCACGCCGACCCGCTGAGTGCCGTGGCCGGGAGGGTCCACCCGGCCGCGGCGCCCGGACGGCACCAGGACGCCCCGGGCCGGAACCGGTCAGGATCGGAGAAGCGCGGCGCGCGGAGCGTCCGTAGCGTGAGGTGCAGGGCCGGCGGAAAGCGCCGGCGGGGGCGATCGCACGGGCCCCCCGACCGCGTCCACACCACAGGAGTCACCATGTCCGGTTCTGCCACCCAGGGAATCAAGACCGTCCTGCACCCCGTCTCCGACCTGGCGGCGGCCAAGGCGGTCTACGCCGCCCTGCTCGGCGTACCGCCGGAGACCGACGAGTCGTACTACGTCGGCTTCGAGGCCGCGGGCCAGCACATCGGGCTGGTGCCCAGCGGCGGACCGCAGGGACTGACCTCGGCGGTGGCCTACTGGCACGTGCCGGACATCGAGGCGAAGCTCGCCGAGGTCACGGCCGCGGGCGCCACCGTGAAGGACGCCGTGAAGGACGTCGGCGGCGGCCGTCTGGTCGCCACCGTCACCGACCCCGACGGCAACCTCCTCGGACTGCTCCAGGACCGCTGAGCACCGGCGCCCGGCCGGACCGCCGCTCCGGCCACGGCCCCGCCTCCCGGTCGGCCGCCAAGCCCCCTCCCTCCCGGCCGGCCGCCGGTCCGGTCGACGCCCGGACGCGGCGGCCGGAGCCGGTTAGATTGCCAGGCGACACCCACGGAGACCGCGGGGGCGGTCCCGAGCACCGGATCACGGATACAGATCAGATGGAGACACGATGAGCAGGGCTCAGGGGACGGACACGGACACGCAGCCGCCCGCGCCGCACGACGCGGACCGCCACGACGTGATCCGCGTGCACGGCTCGCGCGTGAACAACCTCAAGGACGTCAGCATCGAGATCCCGAAGCGGCGGCTGACGGTGTTCACCGGTGTGTCCGGCTCGGGCAAGAGCTCGCTGGTGTTCAACACGATCGCCGCGGAGTCGCAGCGGCTGATCAACGAGACCTACAGCGCCTTCGTCCAGGGCTTCATGCCGACGCTGGCGCGGCCCGACGTGGACGTCCTCGAAGGCCTCACCACGGTGATCACCGTCGACCAGCAGCGGATGGGCGCCGACCCGCGCTCGACGGTCGGCACCGCCACCGACGCCAACGCGATGCTCCGCATCCTCTTCAGCCGGCTCGGCAAGCCGCACATCGGTCCGCCCGGCGCGTACGCCTTCAACGTGCCCTCGGTCCGGGCGAGCGGCGCCATCACGGTGGAGCGCGGTGCCAAGAAGACGGTGAAGGCGACCTTCAACCGGACCGGCGGCATGTGCACGCGCTGCGAGGGCCGGGGCGCCGTCTCCGACATCGACCTCACCCAGCTGTACGACGACTCCAAGTCGCTCGCCGAAGGTGCGTTCACCATCCCCGGCTGGAAGTCCGACAGTTTCTGGACGGTACGGGTCTACGCCGAGTCCGGCCTCCTCGACCCGGACAAGCCGATCCGGAAGTTCA
Organism: Streptomyces sp. NPDC058674; assembly: GCF_042716505.1. NCBI lineage: Bacteria > Bacillati > Actinomycetota > Actinomycetes > Kitasatosporales > Streptomycetaceae > Streptomyces > Streptomyces sp. NPDC058674. Next base: position 11,929 of record NZ_JBHXSC010000062.1, on the reverse strand, counting down.
CCAAGAAGGAGATGCAGGACTTCCTCTACCGGGAGCCGACCAAGGTGAAGGTCGAGGGCGTGAACCTCACCTACGAGGGGCTGATTCCCAAGATCCAGAAGTCGTTCCTGTCCAAGGACAAGGAGGCGATGCAGCCGCACATCAGGGCGTTCGTCGAGCGGGCGGTCACCTTCACGACCTGCCCCGAGTGCGACGGGACCCGGCTGAGCGAGGAGGCCCGCTCCTCGAAGATCGAGCAGATCAGCATCGCGGACGCCTGCGCGATGCAGATCAGCGACCTGTCCGCATGGGTCCGGGGCCTCGACGACCCGTCGGTGGCGCCGCTGCTCGCCGCTCTGCGGCAGACCCTCGACTCGTTCGTGGAGATCGGCCTCGGCTACCTGTCGCTCGACCGGTCGGCGGGCACGCTGTCGGGCGGTGAGGCGCAGCGGGTGAAGATGATCCGCCACCTCGGCTCCGCGCTCACCGACACCACCTACGTCTTCGACGAGCCGACCGCGGGCCTGCACCCGCACGACATCCAGCGGATGAACGACCTGCTGCTGCGGTTGCGGGACAAGGGGAACACGGTGCTCGTCGTGGAGCACAAGCCGGAGACGATCGCGATCGCCGACCACGTCGTCGACCTGGGGCCCGGCGCGGGCACCGGGGGCGGCACGGTGTGCTTCGAGGGCACCGTCGAGGGACTGCGGACCGGCGGCACCGTCACCGGCCGCCACTTCGACGACCGGGCCTCCCTCAAGGAGACCCTGCGCAAGCCCACGGGGACCTTGGAGATCCGCGGGGCGACGGCGAACAACCTGCACGATGTCGACGTCGACATCCCGCTCGGGGTCCTGACCGTCATCACCGGTGTCGCCGGGTCCGGCAAGAGTTCGCTGGTGCACGGGTCGATCCCGGCCCGTGAGGGCGTGGTGTCGGTGGACCAGAGCCCGATCCGCGGCTCGCGCCGCAGCAATCCGGCGACGTACACCGGGCTGCTCGACCCGATCCGCAAGGCGTTCGCCAAGGCCAACGGCGTCAAGCCGGCGCTGTTCAGCGCCAACTCCGAGGGCGCCTGCCCCGCCTGCAACGGTGCGGGCGTCATCTACACCGACCTCGGGATGATGGCCGGCGTCGCCACCACCTGCGAGGACTGCGAGGGGAGGCGGTTCGACGCCTCGGTGCTGGAGTACCGCCTCGGCGGCCGGGACATCAGCGAGGTGCTGGCGATGTCGGTGACCGAGGCCGAGGTGTTCTTCGGCTCCGGCGAGGCGCACACGCCCGCCGCGCACCGCGTCCTGCAGCGCCTCGCCGACGTCGGCCTCGGCTACCTCAGCCTCGGCCAGCCGCTCACCACGCTGTCCGGCGGCGAGCGGCAGCGGCTCAAGCTGGCCACGCACATGGCGGACAAGGGCGGCGTCTACATCCTGGACGAGCCGACCACCGGCCTGCACCTCGCCGACGTGGAACAGCTGCTCGGCCTGCTCGACCGGCTCGTCGACTCCGGCAAGTCGGTCATCGTCGTCGAGCACCACCAGGCGGTCATGGCGCACGCCGACTGGATCATCGACCTCGGCCCGGGGGCCGGCCACGACGGCGGCCGGATCGTCTTCGAGGGCCCCCCGGCGGACCTCGTCGCGGACCGCTCCACCCTCACCGGCGAGCACCTCGCGGCGTACGTCGGCTCCTGACGCCCGCCCCGTCACGCCACCACTGCCGCGCGCCGGACCGGGACGGCACCCGTCCGGCGCGCGGCAGAGCCGTGTCCCCGTCGTGTGCCCCTCGGCTCAGGCCGCCGGGGCCGTGCTCTCCACCGCCGCGACCAGCGGGGCGAGTGCCGGGTTCCGACCGGCCTCGTCCAGGGCTTCGCGCAGGGCGGCGTCATTCGTCGGGCGGGCCGCGGCCAGGAGGGCCAGGCCCGCTTCGCTCACGTCGGTGTAGATGCCGCGCCGGTCGGTGTCGCAGATGTAGCGGTTCAGCAGGCCGCGGTCCTCCAGCCTGCTGACCAGCCGGGTCGTCGCGCTCTGGCTGAGCACCACCGCGTCCGCGACCTGGTGCATGCGCAGGTGCCCGCCCGGTCCGCTGTGCTGGCGGCTGAGCACGTCGAGCAGCGAGTACTCGCGCACGCTGAGCCCGTGCCCCGCCTGGAGGGCCCGCTCGATGTGCGTCTCGATCCGGCCGTGCAGGAGGGAGAGGGCGCACCAGCCCTGGGCGAGGGCGGTGAGTGCGCTGTCCGTGGCCGTCATGGGCTCCTCCACTGCGGTGCCGGTGGGTGTGGTGCTGGTCTGCGGTGCGTGCGGTTGCCCCCCAGGATAGGCCACCTGTGCAATATCCCGCGCTTGCAAATATCCCGCGTCTGCAATTAATGTGGACGCACGTAAGCAGCGACAGCAACCGTACGTCGCCCCGCCGGCCGCGCGCCGCGCCCCCGCGCCACCACCTCCCTGAAGGGCACCTCCCTCATGCCTCTCGCACTCCTCGCCCTGGCCATCGGGGCCTTCGGGATCGGCACCACCGAATTCGTGATCATGGGCCTGCTCCCCGAGGTCGCCGCCGACTACGGCGTCTCGATCCCCACCGCAGGGTTCCTCGTCACCGGCTACGCCCTCGGCGTGGTCCTCGGCGCGCCGCTGATGACCGTCCTCGGCACCCGCATCCCCCGCAAGCGGATGCTGATGCTGCTCATGGGCCTGTTCATCGCGGGCAACGTCCTCTCCGCCCTCGCCCCGGCCTTCGGCGTCATGCTCACCGGGCGCGTCGTCGCCTCCCTCGCGCACGGCGCCTTCTTCGGCATCGGGGCGGTCGTCGCGGCGGAGCTCGTCGCCCCCGAGAAGAAGGCCGGCGCCATCGCCATGATGTTCACCGGCCTGACCGTCGCCAACGTCGTCGGCGTCCCCCTCGGCACCCTCGTCGGACAGACCCTCGGCTGGCGCGTCACCTTCCTGATCGTCGCCGGACTCGGCGTCCTCGGCCTGCTCGGCATCGCCAAGCTGGTGCCCGAACTGCCCCGGCCCGCCGCAGGCGTCCGCATCCGCAGCGAACTCGCCGCCTTCCGCAACGTCCAGGTCCTGCTCGCGATGGCGATGACCGTCCTCGGCTTCGGCGGGGTCTTCGCCGCCATCACCTACATCACCCCGATGATGACCAACGTCGCCGGCTTCGCCGACACCTCCGTGACCTGGCTCCTCGTCCTCTTCGGACTCGGCATGGTCGCCGGCAACCTCATCGGCGGGCGGTACGCCGACCGCGCCCTGATGCCGATGCTGTACACCTCCCTCGGCGCCCTCGCCGTCACGCTCGCGCTCTTCACGCTGACCGCCCACAGCAAGGCCGGGGCCGCCGTCACCGTCGTGCTCATCGGCGCCCTCGGCTTCGCGACCGTCCCGCCGCTCCAGAAGCGGGTCCTCGACCAGGCCGCCGGCGCCCCCACCCTGGCCTCCGCCGTCAACATCGGCGCCTTCAACCTCGGCAACGCCCTCGCCGCCTGGCTCGGCGGGGTCGTCATCGCCGCCGGCCTCGGCTGGACCGCCCCGAACTGGGTCGGCGCCGCGCTGGCCGCCGCCGCCCTGGCACTGGCCCTCGTGTCCGGCGCCCTGGAGCGCCGCAGCGCCGCCCACCCCGGCGGCGCCGGCCGGATCGTCGCCTCCGGGACGGCGGAGGGCGAACCGGCCGCCGTCCCCGCCCACCGGTGACCCCCGTCCCCGCCCACGGGTGACCCGCCTCCGGGTCGCGTGACCCTGTCCCCCGTGCCAGGTTGGTACGGGGGACAGGGGCGCACGGGGACAGGGGTGCATGATGCGGAATCCGAGGCTTCACATGAGGGTCCATGTCATGGCGACGGCCACCGTCGCCGCGCTCGCCACCCTCGCCGTCCCGGCCTGCACCGCCGCCACCGACGGGGCCCGGCCGTCCGCGGCGCCCACCCCCGGCGCCGGCACGGCGTCCTCCGCCCCCGCCGAGCCCACCCCGACCCCCACCCGGTCCTACCCGCTGTCGGCCGCACCGCGCACCGTCCCCGCCGTACGCGCACACGAACCGGCCCGCGGCCCCGGCTGGAAGCCCGCCGCCGCGGCCCGGGTGACCGTCCGCCCCGGCGACGCCAGGGCCCTCACCGACGAGGCGAAGCTGCTCGCCGGCGAACTGCGCATGGGCTTCGCCGAGACGCAGGACCCGCGCCCCGGCGACGTGCAGCTGGCCCTGGACACCGGCGGCGCCGGGAAGCCCGAGTCGTACACCCTCACCGTCAAGGACGGCCGGGCCGCGATCACCGGCCCCGACGAGGCCGGCGTGTTCTACGGTACCCGCACGCTGAAACAGGCCGTGAAGACCGCCGGCTCCGCCCCCGAGGGCACCGTGCGCGACGCCCCGGCCCGCCCGCAGCGCGGACTCAACCTCGACATCGCGCGCAAGAACTTCACCCCGGACTGGATCGAGGACCGGCTCCGGGAGATGGGCGACCTCAAGCTCAACCAGCTCGGCCTGCACTTCTCCGACGACCAGGCCTTCCGGATCCAGTCCGACACCCACCCCGAGATCGTCTCCACCCCGCACCTCACCAAGGCGGACGTCCGCAGGATCACGGCCCTCGCCGCGAGCCGGCACATCACCGTCGTCCCCGAGATCGACTCGCCGGGACACCTCGGCGCGGTCCTGCGCGCCCACCCCGACCTGCAACTGCGCGACGTGGGGGGCAAGGCGGTCAAGGGCGCGGTCGACATATCCGACCCGGCGGCGGCGAAGCTCATCGACGAACTGCTCCGCGAATACCTGCCGCTCTTCCCCGGCGGAGCGTGGCACCTGGGCGCCGACGAGTACCAGGCCCTCGTCGTCCGCGACCCGCAGGCCTCCTTCCCGCAGCTCGCCGCGGCGGCCCGGCAGCGGTTCGGGCCCACCGCGCGCGTCCAGGACCTGGCGACGGGCTGGCTGAACGACCGCGCCGACGTGGTCCGCCCCTCGGGCAAGGCACTCAAGGCCTGGAACGACGGCTTCTTCGCGGGCGGCGTGACGAGCGCGGCCAAGGACATCCAGGTCGAGTACTGGACCGGCAAGGAGATCGGCGCCCGCCCCCCGCTGGAGTACCTGCGCGAGGGACGCAAGGTCGTCAACCTCAACGACGAGTACCTCTACTACGTGCTCGGCGAACCGAACGAGTTCACCTACCCCACGGGCCGGCGCATCTACGAGGAGTGGACCCCCCTGGTCCTGCGCGGCACCACCGCGGTGCCCGCCCGCTACGGGCCGCAGATCCTCGGCGCCCGGCTCGCCGTCTGGTGCGACCTGGCCGGCGCCCAGACGCAGGCGCAGGTGGCCGCCGGAATCCGGACGCCGCTGGCCGCGCTCTCCCAGAAGGTGTGGGACGACCGCGCGCCCCAGCGGCCGTGGGCCGAGTTCACGGCACTCGCGGACCGGCTCTGAGACCTGTCGGCCCCGCACGCGGACCACGGGCCCCGGCCCCGGTCCGTGCGCCGGGGCGGGGCGCTACGGGCGCGCCGCCCGCTGCCGGCGCCGCTGGAACCACTGCCCCAGAAGCGGCAGCGCCATGGCCACCGTCAGCGTCCAGGCACCCGCGAAAGCCCAGAGCAGGGGTTGCGACACGGTGACCGACGCGGCGACGAAGAGTCCCGCCGTCACCGCGCCGAGCAGCCAGGCCGCCACGGCGCGGTGCGGGCGGTGCGTGGAGCGCAGCACCCGGTTCAAGGAGCGGTCCGACCTGAGGTCGTCCTCGATCGCGGAGAGGGCACGCTGCTCGCGGTCCGAGAGTCCGGCTCCGTCCATGGCGACGTACCTCCGTCGTCTCGGCCCGGCCGCGGAACGCGGTCGCAGCCTCTGACCGGCCCCTACCCCTCCTGACCCGGCCCAACCCCGGCCGGTCCGGTCACCAGATGGAGTTGACCCACTCCGGGTGGTCGATGAAGGGGTTCCGGTTGTGCTGGTAGGTGTCGAATATGACCTGGTTCCGGCGCTTCTCGAAGGCGTCCGGCGGGTCCTGCTGGTTCCACTGCTTGAGGACGCTGATCCGGCCCGTGGCCGGGGCGGAGCCGTTGTTCACCCTGTCGTTGGGCTCCAGGTCGGCGAAGCCGTCGCCGCCGTCGTAGCGGACGGCCATGTAGAGGATCATCCGGGCCACGTCGCCCTTGACCGCGTTGCGCGGCTCGAAGGAGTCGGCGTCGGTGAGGCTGCCGGGGGCTTCGGCGACGGGGCCGCCGCCCATGTCGAAGTCCTTGTTGCCGCGGGTGCTGTTGACGGTGACGTCCTCGGGCCGGAGGTGGTGCAGGTCGGTGCCCGGCCCGGTGGCGGTGCCGAAGTCCCCGTGGCTCTTGGCCCATACGTGCTCGCGGTTCCAGTCGTTGGCCCCGCCGCCGTTGGTGGACTTGGACTGGGAGCGCCCGGAGTAGAGCAGGATCACGTTGTTGGCGTTCGCCGGGTCCTGGTCCGTCACCTTGAGGGCGTTCCAGACACCGTCGTAGGTCACCTTGGACTGGGTCTTGATGATGTCGTGCAGGGCGGTCTTGAGCGCGGGCCCGGTCTTGCCCTCGGCGGCGGCGTAGTACGGCTCCAGGGCGACGGGGCCGGCCGCGGCGGCGTGGGGAGCCGCCGTCCGCTCCGGGCCGGCGGAGGCGGTGGCCGGAACGGCCACCAGAGCGGCGGCCGCGAGGCCGGCCGCCCAGGGAGTGATGCGGGAGATTCTCATGACGTGGGGGTACCTCTCCACACGCACCGCCCCCACCAGTGCAGTTGGTGGGGTGTCAGGTGGCAGAGCGAGGCTCACATTGTCATGTGCCGAACAGATGAAGACCATGTGTCGGTACGGCGGATCTTGGTGGCGCCGTCGGGGCCCGAGGCGCGGTCCGTGGCCGGAACCGGACGGTCCGCCGCCACCACCCGGCGGAGCGGCCCGGTCCGGCCCTTCGTACACTCGCCGCGTGAGCGATGTCAGGTGCACGCACTGCGGCCTCGTCGGCCTGAAGCCGGGATTCGTCGAGGACGCCGGGGACGGGGCCCGGGGCTACGCCCGCTGGATCGCAGGACCGCTGGAACGCGGCCTGCTCGGCGGGGCGAAGCGCCTGGGACGGCCCCGCCGCCAGATCGACGCCTACCGGTGCCCGGGGTGCGGGCACCTCGAACTCTTCGCCACCCACGCCGTCTGAGTCGCGGCCGCCGACCGCCGCGGGGGCGAGGGGCTCCCGGGGCCGGGCCGTCAGCCGACGACGGTGATCTGCGGGGCCGGGTCGTACTTGTAGTTGGCCGGGCCGAAGTTCTTCTTGACGGCCTCTTCCCAGGCGCCGTCCGCGACCATCTTCTTGAGCGCCGCGTTGATCTTGCGCTGGAGATCCTTGGCACCCTTCTTGACGCCGATGCCGTAGTTCTCGTTGCTCAGGCTGAGCCCGATCAGCCGGAACTTGCCCTCGTTGCCCTTCTGGGCGGCGTACCCGGCCAGGATGGAGTTGTCGGTGGTCATGGCGTCGGCCATGTTCTCCTGCAGCGCGACGACGCACTCCGAATAGCCCGGCAGCTCCAGCAGGCTCGCCTTCGGGGCGAGGTTCTTCTTGACGTTCTCCGCCGAGGTGGAACCGGTCACCGAGCAGAGCCGCTTGCTGTTCAGGTCCTCCGCCTTGGTGATGCTGGTGTCGTTGGCGCGGACGAGCAGGTCCTGGTGCGCGACGAGGTACGGGCCGGCGAAGTCGACCTTCTCCTTGCGCTTGTCGTTGATCGAGAAGCTCGCGGCGACGAAGTCCACCTCGTTGTACTCGATCAGCAGCTCGCGGTCGTTGCTGTAGACCTGCCTGAAGTCGATGGAGTCGGGCTTGTGGCCGAGCTCCTTCGCCACGTACCTGGCGACGTCCACGTCGAACCCGGAGAAGGTGCCGTCCGCCTCGCGCAGTCCGATGCCGGGCTGGTCGAACTTGATGCCGATGGAGATCCCCTTGGCCTCGTCGTCGCCGCCGCCGCACCCGGAGGTGGTCAGGGCGAGTGCGATCACTGCGGCGACCGCTCCGGCCTGGGGAACCTTCATGTTGCACTCTTTCCTGGGGAACGCCGGGCGTGCGCAGGGATCACCGGCGCACGTGGAACCGCGGGAACGTCGGGGTACGTCCTCACACGCGTACGAGGAAGCTAGGAAGGCAACGGCCGCAGCGTCACTAGATCTGAGTAAAACTTGAGGATAACGATCCGGATCGGCCGCAGAATCCGTTGCGGAACCGGGTCGGAGCGGGATAAAGGGGTGGGCATGGGATCAGGTCCGGTACGCGTCGACGGAAGCACGCTGCTGCTGGGCGAGGGGGTGCGCGTCCGGTTCATCCGCACGCTGCGGCTGCCCGAGTCGGGCACGCACGCGCTGCCCCCGGGACTCGGCGACTTCCCGCTGCGCCGGGTGGAGGACCACCCGGACACGGTGCCGCCCGAGTGGCTGGCGAAGGGCGGCGTGATGCTGCCCGTGTACCTGCGCGAGGCCATGTGGCTCAGCTTCGGCGGGACCGTCGAGCCCGCGGCCCTTCAGGTCGGCGTCGGCAAGGTGTGCGCCGTCTCCGGGGAGCGCTGGACGGGCCGGCTGGCCCGGACCCCGCAGAACTACCTGGTGCTGCCCCGGCAGCCGTGGCTGGACGGGATCAACTCGGGCAAGGGCACGGTGCGCCAGTTCGTGGCCGTACCGCTGGGACTCGGTGCCACCGTCGAGGGCCAGGTCACCGGGGAGGAGACCACCGGCGGGGTGCAGCTCCAGGCGTTCGGGCTCGGTGCGTCGGCACTGGCCGAGTGGCGCAGGGCGGAGCGGGCGCGCCTCCGGCCGCCCGTACCGCCGCCGTACGGCCCCCAGCCCCCCGGAGCGCCGGGAGCGCCCGCCGGCTTCGGCGGGTACGGGGGTCCGCCCCCCATGTCGCTGCATGCCGCTCCGGGCGGCTTCCCGCAGCCCGGAGCGGCGCGTGCGCGCGGCGCCGCGGCCCCGCCCGCGGCGGCGCCCGCGATGGGCCTGGGCGCGGGCGGCTCCATGCACCAGGAGGTGTACCGGGACGACCGGCCGCTGTCCGACTGGGACTCCGAGCCGGCCGCGCGGGTCTTCGTCCACCTGGTGACCCCGCCCGCGTGGCGGCGCATCACCGGGGAGGAGCCGCCGCCGTCACCGGTGGACCGGGCGGCCTACACCAGGGCCGGGCTGCCCTGGTTCGACTACTACGACGAGTCCGCCGCCGACCTGGCGCCCGCTGACTCCCTGAGCGGGGTCAAGCCGGTGGGGGAGTGGCTTGGCGACGACCACAGCCCGTGGGCGGAGCCGGTACCCGGTCAGATCCAGCCGCTCGGGAACGCGCCGAGGCCCGGCAAACCCGTGCAGGACGGCGACTGGTGACCGCGCGGGCAGCCCGCTGACGGCCGGGATCGTGCGGTCGCACGGTCCGCGTGCCCTACCGCGTGGGAGCATGTCCCGTGCAGAGCGCGGCAAATGGAGGGGGAGTCCCGTGACAGGTGTACGCAAGGGTCTGGCCAAGGTGGAGGTCGCGCTGCGGTGGGACCCGAGCCGCAGGGGCACGCCCGCGAACGACCTGGACATCGTCGTCGCCGTCTACGGCGCCGCCGACCTGTACGGGACCCCGGTCCACCTGGTCCACTTCGGCAGCCGCTCGGCCGACGGGACCATCACCTTGAACCGGGACAGCCACACCGGCCAGGGCTTCGGCTTCGACGAGGTCATGACCATCGAACTCGACCGCATGGCGGCGGACCTGCGCCGCGTAGTGGTGGGCGTGGTCATACAGCGCGAGGGGGCGGCCGACCACGGCAAGACCTTCGCCGACATAGAGGGGACCGGGATCCGCATCCGCGAGGGCCACGCCGAACTGGCTGTCTTCGGCTTCGACTCGGTCCCGGCGGCGACCGCGGTCACCGTCGCCGACTTCACCAGGGACGGCGCGGGCGTGTGGTCGCTCGACGCGCGGCTGCGGGGCTTCGACACCGACCCGGAGGAGTACACCCGGGTCATGGGCGGCGTCCACTGACGACGCCGGCCGTCCGGACCGTCGCGGTCCGCACGGATCGGGCGGCGGCACTCCTCGAGTGAGTACCGCCGCCCGGTCCGGGTGGCGCGCTGCCGCCGTCCCCACGAGGCAGCGCGGGCGGTCCGCCGTCCGGTCATCGGGACGGCGGTCCGCCGGTATCAGGGGGCCGTGCCGTCCGGGGGTCCGGGCGGGGTCAGGCCCAGGGCGGGCAGCAGGGCCGCGTCGACGAAGCGGACCAGGTAATCGGCGTCCGCGTAACGGCCTTCGAGTACGGGCCGGATGCGGAGCACGCCCATCAGCTGCGCCGGGAGGAACTCCACGGCCGGGTGGTCCGCGGCGATCTCCCCCCGCGCCACGGCCCGCGCCACCATCACGTCGAAGGCGGCCAGCTCCGGCCCGATCAACGCTTCGCGCAACGCGGCCTGGAGCTCCTCGTCGCTCAGGACGGCATGCCCGAGTGCCTGCATCAGGCGGGTGTCCCGCCCCGAGGTGCAGCCCGCGATCCGCGCCGCCTCGCGCAGGTCGCCCGCAAGCGTCCCGGTGTCCACCGCGACCAGCGTGCCCCGCCGGCCGGCGCGCAGCGCCGCGGCGACGAGCCGGGGCTTGGTCTTCCACTGCCGGTACAGCGTGGACTTCCCACAACTGGCCCGGGCGGCGATCCCCTCCATGGTGAGGGCCTCGTAACCGTGCTCGCGCAGCTGTTCCAGGACGGCGTCGTAGAACTCCTGCTCCCGCTCCGGGCTGATCTTGGAGCGGCGCGCGGTGACCGGCGTCGACGTCATGGGGTGCGGCTCTCCTCGAAGGGTCCTCGGCAGCGGGTTCCGCCAGGGACTATACCGGAACGCGAGCGTATCGGTACACCTGCGTATCGATACGTGAATGTATCGATACACTGGCGTGTCGATGTGCGCGTCAAGGAAGAGAGACCGGGGGATGAACTCCCACACCACACCTGCCGGGCCGGCAGCCGGACCGAGAGCCGCGCGCCGCCGCCTCATACGCGAACTGCTGCTCGTCGCCGGGCTGTTCGTCGTCTACAAGGCGGGCCGCACCCTCTCGACGGGCCGTACGGACGAGGCCTTCCGCAACGCCGCGCGGATCTGGGACGCCGAGCGCGCCCTGCACCTGCCGGGTGAGGGCGCGGTCCAAGCGCTGCTGCTCCACGGGGACACCCTCGTGCACGCCGCGAACACCTACTACGCGGCCGTCCACTTCCCCGCGACCGCCCTCTTCCTGGTCTGGCTCTACGTGCGCAGGCCGGAGCACTACCTGTGGGCCCGCAGGGTCCTGGCCGTCCTCACCGCAGCGGCCCTCGCGCTGCACCTGACCTTCCCGCTCGCGCCCCCGCGGATGCTCGACGCGGCCCGCCTCGTCGACACCGGCCAGGTGTACGGGCCGACCGTCTACGGGGCCGCCCCCGGGGCCGACACGATGGCCAACCAGTTCGCCGCCATGCCCTCGCTGCACGTCGGCTGGGCGCTGATGGTCGCGCTGGGCATGATCGCCGCCACCCGCCCGAAGGCTCCGCCGTCCGGGAGGAAGCCGGGCCGCCTGCGCCTGCTGTGGCTGCTGCACCCCCTGCTGACACTGTTCGTGGTCGTCGGCACGGCGAACCACTACTGGCTCGACGCGATCGTGGTGTCCGTGCTGCTCGGGGCCGCCCTGCTGCTGGTTCCCCGACCGGCCCCGGGGGTGACCCGGGCCACCGGCGGCCCCGGCGAACGGCTCGCCGGGACGGACCCCGAGGCCGCCCCGGGGGCAGCCGGAGCGGGTGCCGCTGCCGCTGCCGGCTCCGGTGGGGCCTCCGGCCTGGTCGCGCCGACCGGAACCGGTGCCGGCGGTGGCGGGCTCGGCGGGGCCCGCGGCCCGAGCGCGCCTGCTGGTGCCGGTGGCGGTGCCGATACGGGCGGGGCCCGCGGTCTGGCCGTGTCTGCCGAGGCCGAGGCCGAGGCCGAGGC
>NZ_JBHXSC010000061.1:0-43593 GCF_042716505.1 Streptomyces sp. NPDC058674 | reverse complement strand
CCTCAAACGCCGGCGGGGCTGGAAGAGGCGGCACGGACGGCAGGAGCGGCGCCGGGCGGGGGCGGCAGGCAGCCCCGGCGGGCCGGTGAGCGGCGGGCTCCGCGGGCTCCCGAGGGCGGGAGGGGCAGGCGGCCCGGTGGGCCGGGGCGGGTCCGAGCCGGGCGGGGCGGCAGGGGCCCCGGTGGGTCGGAGGCGGGCGGTCTCGGCGGGTCGGGCCGTCCCGGCGGGGTCAGCTTTCCGTGCGGTACATCAGGTCGACCTCGTGGGTGGTGAAGCCGAGGCCCTCGTAGACCGCGAGGGCCGCCGGGTTGTCGGCGTCCACGTACAGCATCGCCGTCGGCAGGCCCTGCGCCGCCAGGTGGCGCAGGCCGATCGCCGTGAGGGCCTTGCCGAGCCCGCCGCCCTGGGCGCCGGGGCGGACGCCGACCACGTACACCTCACCCAGCTGCTCCGCCGCGTGGACCTTCGTCCAGTGGAAGCCGACGAGCTCCCCGTCGCGCTCCGCGAGGAAGAACCCCTTGGCGTCGAACCACGGCTGCGCCATCCGGTCGTCCAGGTCGCGCTGCGTCAGCGCGCCCTGCTCCGGGTGGTGGGCGAAGGCGGCGGAGTTCGCCGCGAGCCAGGCCGCGTCGTCCGAGCCGGGGACGAAGGTGCGGACCGTCACGCCGGCCGGCAGCGTCGCCTCCGGCAGCGGGGCGGCGTCCGCGCCGAGGGGGCGGCGCAGCTGACGCAGTTCGCGGAACAGCGTCAGGCCGAGCACCTGCGCGAGGTGCCGGGCGGCGGACTTGCCGCCGTGCGCCCACACCCGCAGCCGCTTGCCGGAGGCGGCGAGCAGGGCCGTGCCCAGGGCCCTGCCGTGTCCGCGCCCGCGCAGCGCGGGGTGGACGAGGAGCTCGGCGGCCGGCGCCTCCACCGGGTCGGTGTCCTCCAGCTGCCCGTATCCGGCGAGGCGGCCGCCCGCGGTGAGCAGGAGGTGCCGGACGCCCTCGCGCGCCCCGCCCCGCAGCCGGAGCCGGCCCTGCTCGGAGACGGCGGTGGTGCCGTCCGTGCGCGCGGCGTCCTCGATCAGGGCGAGTACGGCGTCGGCCTGGTCCTCCGTCAGTTCGTCGAGGGTCTCAATCTGCCGTCCCGGCTCCACGGCCGCTGCTGCGTCAGTCATGGCACGAGCCTACGACCGCGACGGGCGCGCGGCGGAGCGCGGCCCCGGCCGTGGTCCGTCTTCTGCGCGTAACCACCTCGATACCCGATCCCCCTAGTCGCGCTACGCGCGTTGACCATAGGCTGCGGCGGACCTCCCAAGCTGTCTCGCTGTCCACAAAGGGGAACAAATGTCAGCGACGCCACAACGGCTCCGCCGCTCCCGCCGGTTGACCCTCACCGCCCTCGCCGTCACGGCCGGGGCCGGGATGATGGTGGCCGCCGCACTGCCGGCCGGCGCCGCGAGTGGTGGCGGTGCGGCCAAGAGCGGTGCGGCCAAGAGCCGTACCGTCGATGTGCAGATGCTCTCGTTCAACGATTTCCACGGCACCCTGGAGCCCCCGCAGGGCTCCTCCGGCACCGTGACCGAGCGTCAGGCCGACGGCACCTCCAAAGCCATACCCGCGGGCGGGGTCGAGTACCTCGCGACCAGCCTGCGCGAAGCCCGCAAGGGCCACGAGTACTCCGTCACCGCCGCCGCCGGTGACATGATCGGCGGCAGCCCGATGCTGTCCGGGCTCTTCCACGACGAGCCGAGCATCGAGGCGCTCAACAAGATCGACCTGGACGTCTCCGGCGTCGGCAACCACGAGTTCGACGAGGGCAAGACCGAGCTGCGCCGCATGGCGTACGGCGGTTGTCACCCCGTCGAGGGCTGTTTCGAGTACGGCAAGACCTTCACCGGCGCCGAATTCCCCTACCTCGCGGCGAACGTGACGGACGAGAAGACCAAGCGTCCGCTGATGTCGCCCACCTTCGTCTGGAAGAAGGGGGACGTGAAGATCGGCTTCATCGGCGTCACCCTGGAGGGCACTCCGGACATCGTGACCGCCGAGGGCGTCAAGGGCCTGAAGTTCGGCGACGAGGTCGAGACGATCAACAAGTACGCCGCCGAGCTGAACAAGCAGGGCGTGAAGTCGATCGTCGCGCTGATCCACGAGGGCGGTCTGCCCGCGAGCGGCGCGTACAACTACGACTGCGACGTCCCGGGTGCGGGCGCCGGCGTCTCCGGTGCGATCGTCGACATCGCCAAGAACGTGGACCCGAAGGTCGACGCGCTGGTGACCGGCCACACGCACCAGGCGTACGCCTGCAACATCCCCGACCCCGCGGGCAATCCGCGCACGGTCACCTCGGCCGCCTCCATCGGGCGCCTGTACACGGACACCACGCTGACGTACGACCGGCAGACCAAGGACATCGTCCGTACGCCGGTCACCTCGCCGAAGCCGGTCAACAAGGTCGTCACCCGCGATCAGCCCAAGGCCGCGGACATGACCGAGCTGATCCGGCGCTGGAACGAGCTGGCGGCCCCGGTCGCCAACCGCCCGCAGGGCTTCATCTCGGCCGACATCCCGGGCCGCGGCTCGCCGGAGTTCGAGAAGCCGCTGGGCGACCTGATCGCCGACGCGCAGCTGGAGGCCCTGGCCCCGGCCGGCAAGGGCGGTGCGGAGCTGGCCGTCATGAACCCGGGCGGCATCCGATCGGACCTCGCGTACAAGGCCTCGGGCGGGGAGGGCGACGGCGTGGTGACCTACGGCGAGTCCTTCACGGTCCAGCCGTTCACCAACATGATGAACGTCGTGGACCTGACCGGCGCCCAGCTGGTCACCGCGCTCCAGCAGCAGGTCAGCGGCCCGGTCAACGGGGCCAGCCCGAAGATCCTGCAGGTGTCGAAGGGCTTCACCTACACCCTGGACATGACGAGGACCGGTGCGGACCGCGTCGTCGTGGACTCGGTGCGGCTGAACGGCGCGCCGATCGACCCGGCCAGGACCTACCGGGTCGCGATGAACGAGTTCCTCGCGGGCGGCGGTGACGGCTTCACCGTCCTGAAGGAGCACAAGAACAAGCTGGTGGGCGCGTCCGACCTGGACTGCTTGAACGCCTACCTGACGAACAACTCCTCGCAGGCCGCGCCGATCGCCCCGCCGGCGGCGAACCGGATCACGGTCGTCAAGTAGTACCTCCGCCAGTACCTCCGTACAGCACGCCCGAGGGGGCGGCGGGCCCGACGGCCCGCCGCCCCTTCGGCGTTCTTCCTCGCGGCGGGTTCAGAGGCCGGCCAGGAAGGTCCGGACGGCCGCGTGGAAGCCCTCGGGGTCCTGGAACGGCACGAAGTGCTCCGTGTCGAGGCCGACGTACGAGGTCCCGGGCCGCCGGGAGACCATCGCGTCGGCCTGCTCCCGCGGGAGCGCCTCGCTGCGCAGGCCGTGGACGAGCAGCGCGGGGCACGAGCCGGCCAGCCAGGCGTCCCAGTTGGAGCGGGGGGTCTGCTCCAGGGTGGCCAGGACGTCCTGCGGGTGGAACGGAAGCCGCCAGCCCGTCGCGTCGGGCAGCGGCCGCAGGAAGGGGCCGACGCCCTCGCCGAGGGGGCCGCAGGCGGCGACGAGCTCCTCGCGGGTCGCGGCCGTGTAGGGCAGGTCGGCCAGGAAGCCGAAGGAGCCGCCGCGGCCGGGGTGCGGGAACTCCACGCCGGCGTCGACGTTGACGAGCGCGGAGACCAGGTCGGGGCGGTCGGCGGCCAGCTGGTAGGCGTTGAGCCCGCCGAGGGAGAAGCCGAGGACGGCCACCGGCGCGGCGGTGAGGCCGAGGTGTTCCAGCAGGGCGACGGCGTCGGCGACGTATCCGGCGCGGTCGTACGCGTCGGCGCGGTCGGAGTCGCCGTGGCCGCGCTGGTCGGGGGCGATGACGCGCCAGTCGTCGCCGAGGGCGGCGGCCAGGCCGGCGAAGTGGGCGCCCTCGCACATGCCGCCGTGCAGGGCGAGGAGCGGGCGGCCGGGGCCGCCGAAGTCCAGGTAGGACAGGGTGCGGTCGTCGATCCGGAGGTCGTGGCGCATGCGTTCTCCCCGTTCTGTCTCTCGGTGTCCCCAGCCTGACAGGAATGGGGCAAGCGCGCAATACGTTTGTGTAGGGCGCTTGCCCAAAATGGTCCGCGGCTACGATCCCGCCATGGGAAATCGCGAGGACCTGCTGGCCGGAGCGCGCCGCTGCCTGGAGGAGAAGGGCTACCTGCGCACGACCGTGCGGGACATCGCCACGGCTTCGCGGGTGAGCATGGCGGCGATCGGCTACCACTTCGGCTCGCGCGAGGCGCTGCTCAACCAGGTGCTCTTCGCCGCCATCGACGAGTGGAGCGAGGCCGTCGGCGGGCTCGCCGGGGAGGGCGAGACCGCCGAGGAGCGGTTCGCCGACATGTGGGACCGCAAGGTCCGCAACTTCGGCGAGCTGCGCTGGCTGTGGATCGCCAACGTCGAGGCCTTCGTGCACGCGCAGTCCTCCCCGGAGCTCCTCGCCGCGCTGGCCGCCGGCCAGCGCGCCGCCCGCCCGCACGTGGCCTCGCTGCTGCGGGGGGTGCCGGAGTCGGAGGTGGCGCCGGCCGACGCCCGGAGCCTCGGATCGGTGCAGATCGCGCTGATGACCGGGGTGATGGTGCAGACCCTGACCGATCCGGAGCAGGCCCCGACCGGCCGGGAGCTGGTGGCGGGGCTGCGCGGGCTGGCGGAGCTGCTGGAGGACCGGAGCGCGGCCCGTACGCCCCCCGGATCGGGCCCTGCCGATGAATGGCATTCTTGAGGTGTCCACGCCATAATCCGCCCATCACCGGGTCGGCGGAGGGGCGGACATGGGACTGGACCGGCGGGCGTTTCTGGTCGGAGCACTGGCGGCGGGCACCGGCACGGCGATCGGCTGGGGGACGGCGGCACCCGCCTCCGCCCGGGCGCTCGGCACCCAGGACTGGATGGCCGGCCTCGGCGACACGACACCCCTCCAGCGGATGACCATCCCCGGCACGCACGACTCCGGCGCCACCAAGGGCGGCCTCTACGTCGCCTGCCAGAACACCTCGATCGCGCAGCAGCTCGACTCCGGCATCCGCTTCCTCGACGTCCGCTGCCGCGTCACGGGCGGGTCGTTCGCCATCCACCACGGGTCCTTCTTCCAGGACCTCATGTTCGGGGACGTCCTGGCGGCCTGCCGGAACTTCCTCGCCGCCCACCCCTCCGAGACCGTCCTGATGCGGGTCAAGCAGGAGTACTCCGCGGAAGCCGACGCCGCCTTCCGCGCGGTCTTCGACGACTACCTCGACAATCGCGGCTGGCGCCCCCTCTTCCGGATCGCCGACGCCCTGCCCGCCCTCGGCCAGGCCCGCGGCAAGGTGGTGCTGCTCGCCGACAACGGCGGCCTGCCCGGCCTGCGCTACGGCGACGGCAGCGTCTTCGACATCCAGGACGACTACAACGCCGAGCCCTTCGCCAAGCGCGGCAGGATCGAGAACCACTTCCGCCGGGCCGTCCAGCAGCCCGGCAGGCTCTTCGTCAACTACACCAGCACCGCCGCCTACCTGCCGCCCCGCTGGAACTCCGACCGCCTCAACCCCCAGGCCCACTCCTTCGTCGACGGCGCCGAGATGGCCGGCCGGACCGGCCTCGGCATCGTCCCGATGGACTTCCCCAACACCCGCTCCGGCCTGGTCGCCTCACTGATCCGGCACAACTGACGGCGGCGGGCCGGGCGCGCCCGGGATGCGGAGCACGGCCTCCGCTCCCGGCCCGCCGTCCCGGGCCGCACGCAGCTGCGCCGTCCCGCCCGCCCGCTGCACCGTACGGGCCACGATCGACAGGCCCAGGCCGCTGCCGGGCAGGGCGCGGGCCGACGGCGAGCGCCAGAACCGCTCGAACACGTGCGGGAGGTCCTCGGCCGGGATGCCCGGACCGTGGTCCCGTACGGTCAGCTCGCCCGCCCGCAGCGTCACCTCGACCGCGCCGCCCGGCGGACTGAACTTCACCGCGTTGTCCAGGACGTTGACCACCGCGCGCTCCAGCGCGGCCGCCTCGCCCCGTACGTACCAGGGCCTCAGGTCCGAGCTGAAGGACAGCTCCGGGCCGCGCAGCCGCGCCCGGGACAGCGCGGTCCCGGCGATCTCGTGCAGGGCCACCACGCCGAGCGGGCCGGGGGGCACCACGTCCGGGCGGGAGAGCTCCTGCAGGTCCCCGATCAGCGCGGCGAGCTCCGTCATCTGCGCCTTGACCGAGGCCAGCAGCTCCTTGCGGTCCTCGGCCGGGATGGCCCGCCCGGTGTCCTCGCTGCGCGCCAGCAGCTCGATGTTCGTACGCAGCGAGGTGAGCGGGGTGCGCAGCTCGTGCCCGGCGTCCGCGATCAGCTGGGCCTGGCGGGCCTGCGAGGAGGCGAGCGCGGCCGTCATCGAGTTGAAGGACCGCGACAGGCGGGCGATCTCGTCGTCGCCCTCGTCGGGAATCCGGACGGTGAGGTCCTCGGTCCGCGCGATGTGCTCGACGGCGCCGGTCAGCTCGTCCACCGGCCGCAGGCCCGTACGGGCCACCCACAGCCCGGCCGCGCCCGCGCCGACCACGCCGATGCCGGAGACCAGCAGCAGCACCCAGGCCAGGGTCGACAGCGGCTTGTCGATGTCGGCGAGCGGCTTGGCGACCGAGATCGCGAAGACCGCGGAGCCGGGCTGGGCCTGTGCGGGGAAGGTGTAGACGCGCATCCCCACCCCCGCGGTGGACGCCGTGTCGTAGAGGACCTTGTCCCGCCGGCCCGCCGCGATGTCCTTGTCGACCTCGGTGACCGGCAGGTCGGTGAGCCCGCTCACCCAGCAGTGGGTGCCGTCGGCGAGGACGATCTGGACGGTCGCGTTGAGGTTCCCGGCGATGTCGGGCTGGGTCTGCGCGGGTCGGGCCACACAGCCGTCGCGCAGGGTCCGCAGCACCTGCGAGGTCGGGTTCGTGGCCTTGAGGGACTGGTTCAGCTGGTCGTTCAGCTGGGTGCGCACCATCACCCAGGACACCGCCGCCACCGCGGCCACGGCG
The DNA here is from genome assembly GCF_042716505.1 of Streptomyces sp. NPDC058674. NCBI lineage: Bacteria > Bacillati > Actinomycetota > Actinomycetes > Kitasatosporales > Streptomycetaceae > Streptomyces > Streptomyces sp. NPDC058674. The sequence goes on along the minus strand of NZ_JBHXSC010000061.1, from coordinate 36,562 downwards.
ACCGCCACCGCGACGGTGACCAGCAGCGCCAGCCGCGAGCGCAGCGGCAGGGCGCGGAAGCGGTTCGCGGGGCTCACTCGGGCCCGCTCTCGCCCGCGCGCAGGACGTAGCCCACCCCGCGCACGGTGTGCACCAGCCGGGGCTCGCCGCCCGCCTCGGTCTTGCGGCGCAGGTACATCACGTACACGTCCAGGGAGTTGGAGCTGGGCTCGAAGTCGAAGCCCCACACGGTCTTGAGGATCTGCTCGCGGGTCAGCACCTGGCGCGGGTGCGCGAGGAACATCTCCAGCAGGGTGAACTCGGTGCGCGTCAGCTCCACCGGTCGGCCCGCCCGGGTGACCTCGCGGGTGGCGAGGTCCATCCGCAGGTCGCCGAAGGACAGCGCGTCGTCGTGCTCCCCGCCGCCGGGCCGCGGGGCGGCGTAGGAGCTGCGGCGCAGCAGGGCGCGGACGCGGGCGAACAGCTCGTCCAGCTCGAAGGGCTTGACCAGGTAGTCGTCGGCGCCCGCGTCGAGGCCGGTGACGCGGTCCCCGACGGTGTCGCGGGCGGTCAGCATCAGGACCGGGGTGACGCTGCCGGCCGCGCGCAGCCGTCGGGCCGCGGTCAGGCCGTCCATCCGCGGCATCTGGATGTCCAGGACGATCAGGTCGGGGGAGTACGCGTCCGCCGTGTCGAGGGCGTCGACCCCGTCGACCGCGGTCCGTACGGAGTACCCCTCGAAGGCGAGACTGCGGCGCAGTGCCTCACGGACGGCCGGCTCGTCGTCGACGACGAGGATGCGCTGCGGGTCGCCTTCGGCGGCATTCATGGATGGGTCCCCCATGGTCGTCGTGGCCGGGACGGGGCCGGTGGTCGCGGCCGGTGCCGGCGGGTCTGCGTCCAGCGTCGCACGGGGGGCGCGCCCTCTCCGTGCGGTGCGCGGACCGGGCGGGTGGCGGCCGCACCGCGGGGCGCGCCGGTCAGTACGAGGTGCCGAATCCGTAGGCGGAACCGCCGCTGTCGCCACCGCCGTCGCCGCTCCCCGGGCCGGCGCCGCCGGGGCCGCCCGTGCGGAGGGAGTCCAGGTCGGCCTTGATGGTGTTGACCGGGATGGCGAAGCCGAGGCCGACGCTGCCGGCGCCGGAGCTGTCGCTGGAGGGGGAGTAGATCGCGGACGGCATGCCCACGATCTCGCCCTTCATGTTCACCAGGGCGCCGCCGGAGTTGCCCGGGTTGAGGGAGGCGTCCGTCTGGATGGCCTTGTACGAGGTGGTGTCCGAGCCGGTGCTCCCGTTGAACTGCCGGCCGCCGTAGGAGAAGGGGAAGCCGCCGCCCTGCTGCCGGCTCTGCGGGGACCGCTCCGACTTCGGCACGTTCACCTCGCGCTCCAGCGCGGAGACGATGCCGCTGGTGACGGTGCCGGTGAGGCGGTCGGGGGAGCCGATGGCGACGACCTCGTCACCGACCTTGAGGCCGCCGGAGTCGCCGAGGACGGCGGGCTTGAGACCGGTCGCGCCCTGGAGCTTGATGAGCGCCAGGTCCTTGTCGGGATCGGTGCCGACGGTCTTGGCGCCGTACTTCCTGCCGTCGCTCATCGTCACCTGGATCTCCGAGGCGCCGTCCACGACGTGGTTGTTGGTGGCGATCTCGCCGTCGGCGGTGAGCACGATGCCCGAACCGGTGCCCTGGCCGGAGGCCGTGCGGGTGTCGATGCGCACCACCGAGGGGCTGACCTGCTCGGCGACGCCGGAGACGGTGCCGGTGCGGGACTGCGAGACGTTGGTGCCGCTGACCCCGGAGCCGGTGGCGGAGCCCGGGTGGCCGAGCAGCTGCTGCACGGCGGCCGCGGTGCCCCCGCCGACAGCCGCCGCGGCGAGCGCGACCGCGGCCAGCAGCGCGACGGGCCTCGCGGCGCGGGGCGCGGGCGCCGCGTGGGCGGGGCCGACCCAGGCGGCGCCCGCCGGGGGCCGGTGCGCCTCGTGCCGGCCGGGGGCGGCCGCGGGCGGATAGGCGGGCGGCGGCGGGTACGGGGCCCCCGCCGCGTCCTGGGCCGGCCCGTTCTCCTGGGGGTGGTCGCCTGCGCGGCGGAAGCTGTCGGTCATGACGGTGACTCTGTCCCCGGATCATGAGAGCAGCCTGAGGCTGACCTGAGAAGCCCGACAGAACCGCGTATGCCCGATATAAGAACCCCCGGGAAGGGCGCCCACGGCCCGCCTGCCGCTCCCCACCCCACCCGGGGCCACCTCAAACCCGACGAGCCCTTAAAAGTCTGCCGCGAAGCGGCCCACTCGGCGCGTCGGCGACCCCCCAGCCCCGCGGGCGGCGAAGCGGCGGGTTCGGGACGGCAGCGACCACGATCCAGCCCCGCCGGCGTTTGAGGCGCGGGGTTCGGGGCGGAGCCCCGAGAAGCCGGGCCGCAGGCGGGAACGCGCGTCCGGGGGACAGCCGCGTGCGGGCCCCGGCCGGCCGGGGCACCCACCCGCCGACCGCCGGAGGCTAGCGGCAGCCGCAGGAGCGCCGGATCACCAGCGCCGAGGGGAACTGCTTCAACCGCTCCCGGCGCGACCCCGCCACCCGCAGGCCGTCGTCCAGGACGAGGTCCACCGCCGCGCGTGCCATCGCCGGCCGGTCCGAGGCGATCGTCGTCAGCGGCGGGTCCGTCAGAGCCGCCTCCTTGACGTCGTCGAACCCGGCGACCGCCAGCTCACCCGGTACGTCGATGCGCAGTTCGCGGGCGGCCCGGAGCACGCCGATGGCCTGGTCGTCCGTGGCGCAGAAGATCGCCGGCGGGCGGTCCGGGCCGGACAGCACCTCCAGGGCCACCTGGTACGCGTCGTAGCGGTTGTACGGGGCCTGGAACAGCCGGCCCTCCACCGAGCGGCCGGACTCCAGCATGGCCCGGCGCCAGCCCTCGACGTGGTCGGCCACCGGGTCGCCGACCTCGGGGGTGTTCTCGATCCCGCCCAGGCAGGCGACGTACGGGTGCCCGTGCTCCAGCAGGTGGCGGGTGGCGAGCTGCGCGCCGCCGATGTCGTCCGTGACGACGGCGACGTCGTCGATCGCCTCGGGGCGCTCGTGCAGCAGCACGATCCGCGCGTCCCAGGCCTCGATCTCCGAGGCGGCGCGCTCGCTCATGCCCTGGCTGACCAGGATCAGGCCCGAGACCCGCATGCCCAGGAACGCCCGGAGGTAGTGGACCTCGCGCTCGTCGCGGTAGTCGCTGTTGCCGACGAGCACCATCTTTCCGCGCTCGGCGGCGGCCTGCTCGACCGCGTGCGCCATCTCCGCGAAGAACGGCTGCCGGGCATCCGGGACGATCATGCCTATGAGGTCGGTGCGCCGCGACGCCATCGCCTGTGCGACCCGGTCCGGGCGGTAGCCCAGGTCCTTGATCGCGGCGAGGACACGCTCGCGCGTGGCCGGGGCGACCGGCCGGGGTCCGTTGTTGATGACATAGCTCACGACGGCGGTAGAGGTACCCGCAAGTCGCGCCACGTCATCCCGCGTCACCTTGGCCACGCGCGGCAGTCTACGCGGGGTGACCTACCTCTGGGCAGGGCCTCCGGCCGAGTGGATGCTCACAGGGTCTTCCGCCGGCCGGGTGACGGCCGGCGGGGTCGCAGCCGCGGTCCGGACGGCCGGTGCGGCGGCGGCCTGGGCCGCCAGCTGCGCGGCCGCCTGGGCCGCCGCCTCGGCCGCGGCCCGCTCGACCTTCTCCGGCGTGACGAAGCGGTAGCCGACGTTGCGGACGGTGCCGATCAGCGACTCGTGCTCGGGACCCAGCTTGGCGCGCAGCCGCCGTACGTGGACGTCCACCGTCCGGGTGCCGCCGAAGTAGTCGTAGCCCCAGACCTCCTGGAGGAGCTGGGCCCGCGTGAAGACCCGGCCCGGGTGCTGGGCGAGGTACTTCAGCAGCTCGAACTCCTTGAAGGTCAGGTCCAGGACCCGCCCCTTCAGCTTGGCGGAGTACGTCGCCTCGTCGACCGACAGGTCGCCGTTGCGGATCTCCATCGGGGAGTCGTCCGAGCCCATCTGCTGGCGGCCGGTGGCCAGGCGCAGCCGTGCCTCGACCTCGGCGGGGCCGGCGGTGTCCAGGAGGACGTCGTCGATGCCCCAGTCGGCGGTGACGGCCGCCAGGCCCCCCTCGGTGACGACGAGGACCAGCGGACAGCCGGGCCCCGTCGAGCGGAGCAGCTGGCACAGCGACCGCACCTGCGGCAGGTCGCGGCGGCCGTCGACGAGGATCACGTCGGCGCCGGGGGTGTCCACCAGGGCCGGACCCTCGGCGGGCGCCACCCGTACGTTGTGCAGCAGCAGGCCGAGGGCGGGCAGCACCTCGGTCGACGGCTGCAGGGCGTTGGTCAGCAGCAGGAGAGAGCTCATGCCCGGTCACCTGCCCGGGTCGGGCGGTCGAACACGGTTCGCTGGTCCATCACGTCGGTTCCTCCTCGGTCCCGTCGAGGACGTGCGCGGTACTGCTTCGTACGTCGTGCGTGGTGCGTGGTGCGTGGTGCGTCGTGCGTCGTGCGTCGTGTGCCGTGTCCGCTCGGGTCCCGCGCCCCGGGGCCCGGACGGACACCACCGTTCTTCGTGCGTTCAACGTGTTGAAAGCACAAAAGGACCCGGGGGCAACATTGCCCGGATCCTCTTCGCAGCAGAATAGCCCACCGGGCCTTTCCCGGCCGAGGCTTCGGGGACTTCCGGTTCTGTGGTTCGTGCCACGCCCCCGCGCCGCGTCCCCGCCCTGCGTATGCCCCGGTTTCACCGGATCGGGGGTGCTCCGCCGGGCCCCCCGGGCGCACGCGCGGCGCGTGGATGCACGCGGGGGCGGGGGGTAGGAGGGGTCATCATGGAGGTCGACGGCAGAGAGCCGACGAGGGGAGCAGCAGTGGCAACCGGAACCATCCGCTACTGGGCGGCGGCCAAGGCCGCGGCCAAGACGGCGGAGGAGCCGTACTCGGCGCGGACCCTGGCCGAGGCGCTCGACGCCGTGCGGGAACGCCACCCCGGTGAGCTGACCCGGGTCCTGCTGCGATGCTCCTTCCTCGTGAACGACGAACCTGTGGGCAAGCGCCCGCACGATTCCGTCCAGCTGATCGAGGGGGGCACCGTCGAGGTGCTCCCGCCGTTCGCGGGCGGGTGAGCGGGAGCCGATGAGCACGCCCGAGGAACAGCAGCGCCGGCAGCAGGCGCAGCAGGCGCAGCAGCCGCAGCAGCCGCAGGACCCGTACGGGACCCAGACCTGGCAGTCCGAGACCTGGGACACCGGTTACCAGCCGGTGCACGAGCCGCAGCCGCCGCACGGCGGAGACCCGGACCGGCCGGTCGCACCCGAGGGGTGGTTCCGCGACGAGGCCCCGGCGCCGGACGGGGCGTACGCGCAGCCGTACCCCGGCCCGGCGGATCCGATGCAGCAGGAGCCGTTCGAACAGGCCGATCCGGCGCCTCGACAGTTCCAGCAGTTCCAGCAGCCCCAGCAGCCCCAGCAGGCACAGCAGGCACAGCAGCCCCCGCAGGCTTACGGCGGGACGGGCGTCCCGGACGGCTGGTTCCGCGAGGAGGCGCCGTCCGTCGCGGCCTGGCCGCAGGGTGACGGGGCGGTCGGCCCGGCTGCCGAGACGGCCTACCTCCCGCCCTACCGGGAGGAGGCCCCGGCCGAGGCGACGGCGTACCTGCCCCCGTACCAGGACCACGACCCCTCCCGCGCCCCGGACCGGCCCGCTGCCCCGGAGGGCTGGTACCGCGAAGAGCCCCCGGCCGCACCCGCCCGGGCCCAGGACTGGTCCCAGGCCGGCGCAGACCCCTCGGCACCCTGGGACCGGTCCGAGGCCGGCGCCGGCAGCCCGGCCCCGGCCGCACAGGCACCCGTCCAGGACTGGTCCCGGGGCGGGTCCGGGGCGGCCTGGGCCGAAGAATCCGCCGCCGAGCAGACCGCCTATCTGCCGCCGCAGGCCCCGCATGCCCCGGAGGCCGCCCGCAGCGCGCCCGGGGAGCCGGCCGTCGAGCAGACGGCCTACCTGCCGCCCTACCCCGGCCCCGAAGCCGCCCCCGCCCGGGGCCCGGCCCACGCCGCGCCCGCACCGGAGACCGCCGGCGAGGAGCCCGCGTACTCCCCGCCCACCCTGGCCGGGAACACCGTGCGCGCCGTCGACCCCGCCCAGGCCCGCGCCGAGGGCCGGTCGCCGATCATCGACCCCGGGCCGCAGCCCGCCCTGCTGACCGCGGCCCTCGGCGTGCTCCTGGCCGTGGCCGCGGTACTGGGCCAGTACGCCCTGCTCGTCCCGTTGATCGTCCTCCAGGGCCTCACCGCGGCCGGGTGGTTCCGCCTCAACGGCATGTGGCCGGCCCGCCAGGGCATCGCCCTCGCCTTCGCCGGCGCGCTCGTCGCCGACGCTGCCGTGCTCGCCGTGGCCGAGCCGTACGGCCCCGGCGCGATCGTCGGCACCCTCGGCGCCTGGGTGCTGCTCACCCTCGTGCTCCAGCTCCGCAGCCACGCCGATCCCGACGAGCGGATGTACGGGCTGATGGCCTCGGTGGCGTCCGCGGCCCTGGCCGTCGTCTGCGCCGGCTACCTGGCCGCGGACCCGGCCGCCGCCACGGTCGGCGCGGCCGCCGTGGCGGTCGCCGTCTTCGCCCGTGCGCTGCCGCTGCCCACCGCGCCCTCGGTCGGTGTCGCGCTGGCCGCGGCGGCCGGCGCCGGCATCGCCGTGGGCGGGCTGACCCCGGTCGGGGCGGGCGGTGCGCTGATCGGCCTCGCGGCCGGGGTGTGCGCACTGGTCGGGCTGCGGGTGGCGGCGTACGACTACCCGTCGAAGTTCGTGCACATGACGGCCGGCGTGGCGCTGCCGCTGGCGGCCGCCGCGCCCGCCGTGTACCTGATGGGCCGGGTGGTGGGCTGATCCCTGCCCGACACCGGGCATGGTCAACTAGGGCGCACGTACCGACGAGTAGAGGGGGAGGGACACGTGCGCTTCCTGCGTGTCGTAGTGATCATCGGAGTCGTTCTGGGCGCGCTCTTCGTGGGCGTGGACCGCTGGGCGGTCGGCTACGCGGAGAACCGGCTGGCCGAGCGGATACAGGCCCGGCAGGGACTGGCCGGGACCTCGGAGGTGGAGATCCACGGGTTTCCGTTCCTGACCCAGGCGCTCAGCCACGACCTGGACCGGGTCGACCTCAGGCTGCGCGGCGTCGAGGCGATGGCCGAGGGCCGCAAGACCCGGCTCTCCGAGGTCGACGCGAGCTTCCACGGGGTGAAGCTGAACGGGGACTACAGCGGGGGCACCGCCGAGCGCGCCGAGGGGTCCGCCCTCATCACGTACGCGGACCTGACGGCGGCCTCGCAGACGGGCGCGACCCTCACCTACGGCGGGGCGCCGGGCAAGGTGAAAGTCACCGCGGGGGTGACCGTCCTGGGCAGGACCCTGACCCGCAGCGTGGTGTCGACCGTCGCCCTGGTGGACGCGGAGGACGGCAAGGGCGGCAAGGTCGTCCGCGTGCACGCCGACGAGGTGCCCGGCGAGGGCCTTCCCGGCATCGAGGGCCTGGTCCGCAAGAAGACCGACTTCGACCGCCGGCTGGACGGCGGACTGCCCGCCGGGCTCCAGCTGTCCGCCCTGACCTCGGACGAGGCGGGCGTGCACCTCTCGCTGAGCGGCTCGAACGTGGTGCTGGCCGGATCGTGAGACGGCGGGGTCCGGTCCGCAGGCGTAGGGGCCGCGCGGAGGGCCCGGGAGGCGCCGCGGCGGCCGCCCGGAGACCCTGCGTCCCGCTATGCGGACGATCCTGTCTCGCCATATGACACAACGGTGACAGGGCGGTCGATTCGTCCCTACGATCCATGCTTATGAAGCACCAGCAGGCGGACCTCACGAAGCGGCGGGCAGTAGACCTGTGTCGCGTCGCCGCCATGCTCTGTCGATCCATGTGACGTGTGAGCGCATCCGCTCCATCAGCCGGACGACGGCCCCTCACGGGCCCTTCTCGCGTGACCGCACCCGCCTCCCGACCCCCTGACGCCTCCCCGCGCAGGGGCCGGTGACGCACCCGGAAGCACACGCAGCCGCAGCACCCGCAGCACAGTCCCGCCGCACACTGCCCCGGAGGAGAACACCATGAGCCGCAGCGACGTCCTCGTAGACGCCGACTGGGTCGAGGCCCACCTGAACGACGCGAACGTCGTCATCGTCGAGGTGGACGAGGACACGTCCGCGTACGACAAGAACCACATCACCAACGCCGTCCGGATCGACTGGAAGAGCGACCTCCAGGACCCGGTCCGCCGTGACTTCGTGGACCAGGAGGGCTTCGAGAAGCTCCTCTCCGCCAAGGGCATCTCCAACGACGACACCGTCGTCCTCTACGGCGGCAACAACAACTGGTTCGCGTCCTACGCCTACTGGTACTTCAAGCTGTACGGCCACCAGGACGTCAAGCTCCTCGACGGCGGCCGCAAGAAGTGGGAGCTCGACTCCCGCGACCTGGTCGACGGCAAGGACGTCCCGAACCGCCCGGCCACCGACTACAAGGCCAAGCCCCAGGACACGTCGATCCGCGCCTTCCGCGACGACGTCACGGCCGCGATCGGCTCCCTGAACCTGGTCGACGTCCGCTCGCCCGACGAGTTCTCCGGCAAGCTGCTCGCCCCGGCGCACCTCCCGCAGGAGCAGTCGCAGCGCCCCGGCCACGTGCCGACCGCCCGCAACATCCCGTGGTCGAAGAACGCCAACGACGACGGCACCTTCAAGTCGGACGAGGAACTGACCGCCCTCTACCAGGCCGAGCAGGTCGACCTGGCCAAGGACACCATCGCCTACTGCCGCATCGGTGAGCGCTCCGCGCTCACCTGGTTCGTGCTGCACGAGCTCCTGGGCCAGGAGAACGTCAAGAACTACGACGGCTCGTGGACCGAGTACGGCTCGCTGGTCGGCGTGCCGATCGAGCTCGGCGCCAACAAGTAGGCAAGGCCCGCAGGCAGCCCTGCCGGGCACGCGGGGCCCGTAGTCACGTACGACCTCTAGGACAGGACAGAGAACATGTGTGGAGCACAGATCGGCGGGCCCGACCTCGCGACGCTGAAGCCCGGTGAGACGGCCATCCAGGGCCAGATCACCCAGGGCGGCGAGCCGGTGTCCGGCTACGTCCGCCTGCTGGACTCGACCGGCGAGTTCACCGCCGAGGTCCCGACCTCGGCGACCGGCCAGTTCCGCTTCTACGCGGCCACCGGCTCCTGGACGCTGCGGGCGCTCGTGCCCGGCGGCACGGCGGACCGCAGCGTCGTGGTCGCCGAGGCCGGCGGCGTGACGGACGTGGCGATCGCGGTCTGACCGCACCACGCGTGACCGCGACGGCGTGACGGCCCGGCCGCACGACGACACGACCGGCCGAAGGGCCGCACCCCCGGGGGTTGGACGCCACTGGAACGGGGTGCGGCCCTTCGCGCCGTCCGAGGGCTTGCCCGCGCGCGGGGCCGCCCTACGCTGGAGGTATGTACGCCCGGCGCCGACGCGCCTACTTCCTGCTCATGGGCGGATGCCTGCTCCTCTTCGTGTCCGCGTGGTCCTTCGTGCGCCTGTGGTCGGTCCCGGCGGCCGTGGCGCTGTGCGTGGTCGCCATGGTCATCCCGCCCGTCGCGGCGATGATCGCCAACCGGCGGGGCCCGGACGACCGCTGGTGGGACGACCCCTCGGGGGACCCGACGTCGGACGAGTGGTGGGACGAACTGGACGGAAAGCGGCGCCGTGAGGACTGACCGGTCCGCCCCCGTCCCCTTCCACCGGACGGTGGTCCTCCAGCACCGGCTGCCGGGCTGACTGCCGCCCGCCGCCCCTACGGCCGCCCTCCCAGCGTGCGCCGGTCCCCGGGCCAGTAGGCTTGGGGACCGGCCGTACACCGCACCGAATCCTCCGAGGAGCACCCCGTGCTTGAGGCAGTCTTCACCTCCCTGCTGGTCCTGGTCTGCGTCGGCGTCATGGCCTTCACCGGCCTGGCCGTCAAGAAGCTGTACCAGGGTCAGCGCTGAGCGTCCGCGCAGCCGACCGCCCCGGAACCCCTCCCCACAGAGCCTGAGCAGCCATCCATGATCCAGATCCCGTCCGACCTGAACCCGGGCCTCGTCCCCCTCGCCTTCCTCCTCGGCAACTGGGAGGGCGCGGGAGTCTTCGACTTCCCCGGTGAGGAGAAGTGCAACTTCGGCCAGGAGGTCGTCTTCAGCCACGACGGCCGGGACTTCCTGGAGTACACCTCCCACACCTGGGTCCTCGACGCCGAGGGCAAGAAGGTGCGGCCGCTCGAGTCCGAGTCGGGCTACTGGCGCATCGACAAGGACCGCAAGGTCGAGGTCGTCATGGTCCGCGACCAGGGCGTCGTCGAGGTCTGGTACGGCGAGCTCGCCGACCAGAAGCCCCAGATCGACCTGGCCACCGACGCCGTCGCCCGCACCGCGGCCTCCGGTCCGTACAGCGGCGGCAAGCGGCTCTACGGCTACGTCAAGAGCGACCTGATGTGGGTCGGCGAGAAGGCCACCCCCGACGTCGAGCTGCGCCCGTACATGTCGGCGCAGCTGAAGAAGGTCGTCACGCCCGAGGAGGTCGCCGAGATGGCGCGCAACCTCCCGGACATGCCGGACGACGGCATCGCCTTCTTCCGCTGATCCGACGGGTCCGCAACGTCCACAGGCTGTGCAAGAAGGGGACCGCGGGCAAGCCCGCGGTCCCCTTCGCGCGCTTACACTGGCCGGGTGGTGAGGACCGAGAGCACCGAAGGCACCGAAGGCACCGACAGCGCCGCCGGCGGCGACTGGAAGGCCGACCTGCGCCAGCGCGGGTACCGGCTCACCCCCCAGCGCCAGCTCGTGCTGGAGGCCGTCGACCACCTGGAGCACGCCACCCCGGACGAGATCCTCGTCGAGGTGCGCAGGACCGCCTCCGGGATCAACATCTCCACGGTCTACCGGACGCTGGAGCTGCTGGAGGAGCTGGGCCTCGTCTCGCACGCCCACCTCGGCCACGGAGCCCCCACCTACCACCTCGCCGACCGGCACCACCACATCCACCTGGTCTGCCGCGACTGCGCGGACGTCATCGAGGCGGACGTGGACATCGCCGCCGAGTTCACCGCGAAGCTCCGCGCCACCTTCGGTTTCGAGACCGACATGAAGCACTTCGCGATCTTCGGGCGCTGCAAGAAGTGCGCGGCCGAACACCGTGCCGCTCGCGCCTGACCGGGTCGTAGGCTGGGTCCCATGACCAGCAGCCCTTTGCTCCACCTCCCCGGCGCCGTACAGGCCGAAGGCCGCGACGAGGGCGTCGCCGCCCACTACGGCGAGCTCTACGGCGAACAGCGGGCCCTCAGCGACGGCCGCGGCTTCGTCGACCTCTCGCACCGCGGGGTGGTCACCGTCACCGGACCCGAACGGCTGAGCTGGCTGCACCTGCTGCTCACCCAGCACCTCACCGAGCTCCCGGCCGGGCAGGCCACCGAGGCGCTGATCCTGTCCGCCAACGGCCACATCGAGCACGCGCTGTACCTCGTCGACGACGGCGAGACCACCTGGGCGCACGTGGAGCCGGGCACCCAGGCGGAGCTGATCGCCTACCTGGAGGCCATGAAGTTCTTCTACCGGGTGGAAGTCGCCGACCGCACCGAGGAGTTCGCGGTCGTGCACCTCCCGGCCGGCTCGATCACCGAGCTCGGCAAGGAGCACGCCGTACGGGAGACCGCCCACGGCCGCGACGTCTTCCTGCCCCGCGCCGAGCTGGAGGCCTTCGCCGCCGCGCACGGTCCGGCCGCGGGGCTCCTCGCCTACGAGGCCCTGCGCGTCGAGGCGCACCGGCCGCGGCTCGGCCTGGAGACCGACCACCGGACGATCCCGCACGAGCTGGGCTGGATCGGCACCGCCGTGCACCTCCAGAAGGGCTGCTACCGCGGCCAGGAGACGGTGGCCCGCGTCCACAACCTGGGCAAGCCCCCGCGCCGCCTGGTCTTCCTGCACCTGGACGGCTCCGAGGTGCTGCTGCCGGCGCACGGGGCGCCGGTCCGCCTCGCCGCCGACGGCGGGGAGGGCCGCCAGCTCGGTTTCGTGACCACGGCGGTCCGCCACCACGAGCTGGGCCCGATCGCGCTCGCCCTGGTCAAGCGGAACGTCCCGGTGGACGCGCCGCTGCTGGCCGGGAACACGGCCGCCGCCCAGGAGGTCGTGGTGGCGCCGTAGCGCCCGAGGGTCGGACGACAGGACCTAGATGTCGATGACGATGGTGAACGGGCCGTGGTTGGTGAGCGAGACCCGCATGTCCGCGCCGAAGCGGCCCGTCTGCACCGTCGCACCCAGCTCCCGCAGCTGCGCCACGACCTCGTCCACCAGCGGCTCGGCCACCGGGCCGGGCGCGGCCGCGTTCCAGGTGGGGCGCCGGCCCTTGCGGGCGTCCCCGTAGAGCGTGAACTGGGAGATCACCAGCAGCGGCGCGTCCACGTCGCTGCAGGACTTCTCCGCCTCCAGGATGCGCACGGACCACAGCTTGCGCGCCAGCAGCGCAGCCTTCTCCGGCGTGTCGTCGTGGGTCACCCCCACCAGCACGCACAGCCCCTCGCCGACGATCTCGCCCACGGTCTCGCCCGCCACGACGACGCTCGCGCCGTCCACCCTCTGCACCACAGCTCGCATACCACCTGTGTACCAGGCGTGCACCCGTCCGGGGCCGATCGGGTGCACTGGGACTGCATCGGGGGCACGGGGAGTGGCACGATGCACGCAGGCGGTGCGGGTGCGCCGCACCGGTCGAGGGGACGGACTCGTTCGCATGAATACTTCTGGTACCTCCGTACCTGCTTCACCCGCTTCCATCTCCGCTGCCGCGGTACGACCGCCCGCGCAGCGCACCGCCGACACCCCGGGCCCGGCGACGCCGACCACCGCTCTCGGGCTGCCGGAACTGCGCGCGCTGCGCCGCGACGCGCAGCGCGACGAGGCCGACCTGAGCTACGTGCGCCGGCTGCTCCAGGGCCGCATCGACATCCTGCGGGCCGAGCTGGCCCGGCGGGCCGATCCCGAGAGCCCCGTGGTGGACCGGCTCTCGGAGATCCTCGCCGACGCCCCCTCCAGCCGCAGCGCCTCGGCCCGGCACGTCACGCTCGGCACCCCGCACGGCGAGGAGTACCGGCTGCTGGCGGCGGAGATGCTGTCCGACGTGGAGCTCTCGGACCTGGGCGCCCGTACGGACGGCGAACTGCACGACGGCCTGGGCCGGCTGACCCGGTACGAGCAGCAGGTCTCACGGCGCCGGCAGCAGCTCCAGCGCACGGCGGACGACTGCAGTACGGAGATCACCCGGCGGTACCGGGAGGGCGAGGCGCAGGTCGACGACCTGCTGGTCTGAGGGGCGGCGGCCCCGGCGGCGGGCCGGAATTCGGGCGACGCGGGCCCGACGGGCCGGTTAGCGTGGGCCGCTATGAGCGCTGTCGTCCGGCCGATCGCCGAATCCGAACTTCCAGACTGGCTGCGGGCCGTGAACACCGGCTTCCTCACCGCGTCCGCGGTGTCCGCCTCCGATGTCGCCCAGCGGGCCGAGCACGACGGCGTCGCCCGGACCCGGGGCGCCTTCGACTCCGACACCGGCCGCTGCGTGGCCACCTTCCGCTCCTTCGACCACGAGCTGACCGTGCCGGGCGGGAGGGCCGTGCGCTCCAGTGCCGTCACCAACGTCACGGTGCTGCCCACGCACCGGCGGCAGGGGCTGCTGAGCAGGATGATGGCCGCCGAGCTGGCCGCGTGCCGGGAGCGCGGCGACGTGCTGTCGACGCTGATCGCCGCGGAGTACCCGATCTACGGGCGGTACGGCTACGGGCCCGCCGCCTCCGTCGCGGAATGGGAGATCGACGTCCCGCGCACCGGGCTGGACCGGCGGCTGTCCGCGCCCGTGGACGGCGGGCGGATCGACCTGGTCGACGCGGCCGAGGTCCGGCGGGTGGGTCCGGGGCTGCACGAGCGGCTGCGGGCGCGCACGCACGGCGCCGTGAGCCGGGACGCGCGCTGGTGGAAGCTGACGACCGGCCTGGAGGAGGTGTCGTACCGCCCCTACCAGGAGCGGTTCTTCGCCGTGTACCGGTCGCCCGGCGGCCAGGTGGACGGGCTGGCCTCCTACCGGGCCGACGAGCACTGGACGGACGCGAAGCTCCCGCTGAACACCGTGGCGGTCAAGGACCTGATCGCCGTGACCCCGGCGGCCGAGCGGGCGCTGTGGCAGTTCCTGTGCTCGATCGACTGGGTGGAGAAGGTCCGCACCGGCTACCGGGCCGCCGACGACCTCGTCCCGCACCTGCTGCCCGATCCGCGCGCGGCCGCGCTGGTGACCACCGCCGACTTCCTGTGGGTGCGGGTGCTGGACGTCGTACGGGCGCTGGGCGCGCGGACGTACGCCGTACCGGGGGTGCTCGTCCTGGAGGTGGAGGACGGGTCCGGCCTGTCGGACGGCCGCTACCGGCTGGACGCGGGCAGCGGCACGTGCGCGCGCACCGACGAGCCGGCCGACCTGGCCCTGGACGTGTCCGTTCTGGGCTCGCTCTACCTCGGCGACGAGTCCGCGGTGCGGCTGGCCGCGCTCGGCCGGGTGGCGGAGCGGCGGCCGGGGGCGGTCGCGCTGGCGGACGCGGTGTTCCGCACCGCGCGCCGGCCGTGGTGCCCGGACGTCTTCTGAGGCCGGGGGCGCCGGGCCGCTCCGTGGACGCTGTAGAGGGAGGGCTGAGCTCCGAGGAGCGAGGACCGAGGACCGAGGGTCGAAGGACTGGGCTTGTGACGCATTCGATGCATTCGACGCCACTGGTGGAGCGGCTGCGCGCCGCGGGCTGCGTCTTCGCGGAGGAGGAGGCGGACCTGCTGGTCGCGGCCGCGCGGGACGACGGGCACCTGGCGGACCTGCTGGCCCGCCGGGTCGCGGGCGAACCGCTGGAGCACGTGGTGGGCTGGGCGGCGTTCTGCGGACTGCGCATGGAGGTGGGGGCGGGCGCCTTCGTGCCGCGCCGGCGCACGGAGTTCCTGGTCGGGGAGGCGGCCGCGCCGGCCCGGTCCGGCGCGGTGGTGCTGGACCTGTGCTGCGGGGTCGGCGCCCTGGGCGCGGCGGTGGCGGCGCGGGTGCCGGGCGGGGTGGAGCTGCACGCGGCGGACATCGACCCGGCGGCGCTGGCGTACGCGCGGCGCAACGTGGCCCCGTACCGCGGCACGGTGTGGGAGGGCGACCTGTACGGGCCGCTGCCGGCCTCGCTGCGGGGCCGGGTGGACGTCCTGGTGGTGAACGCCCCGTACGTCCCGACCGACGAGGTGGCGCTGATGCCCTCCGAGGCGCGGGACCACGAGCCCCTGGTCTCCCTGGACGGCGGCGCGGACGGCCTGGACGTCCACCGCCGGGTGGCGGCGGGCGCCCCGCCCTGGCTGGCCCCGGGCGGCCGCCTCCTCATCGAGACGAGCGCCCGCCAGTCCCCGGCGACGGCCGCGGCCCTGTCCGCGGCCGGCCTCGCGGTCCGCACGCTGACCTCGGAGGACCACGACGCGACGGTGGTGATCGCGACGGCCCCGGACCGGTGAGGGGCGTCGGGGGGAGCCCGGAGGGGGTGCGCGCTGTTGCAAGCGTCTGCTTGCAATAGTTAGCGGAGTCGGGCAGGATCGGCGCATGGCATCGCTCAACGTCGGAAACCTCGGCGAATACCTCCGCGAGCAGCGGCGGCAGGCCCAGCTCTCGCTGCGGCAGCTGGCCGAGGCGGCGGGGGTGTCGAATCCGTACCTGAGCCAGATCGAGCGCGGGCTGCGCAAGCCGAGCGCGGACATCCTCCAGCAGCTGGCCAAGGCGCTGCGGATCTCCGCGGAGACGCTGTACGTGCAGGCCGGAATCCTGGACGAGCGGGACCGGGACGAGCTGGAGACGCGGGCCGCCATACTCGCCGACCCGTCCCTCCACGAGCGGCAGAAGCAGGTGCTGCTCCAGGTCTACGAGTCGTTCCGCAAGGAGAACGCGCTCGACGCACCGCCCGCGCCCGACGACGCAATGCCGTCGAAGACGACGAACTGACATGGATCCGGGAGGACCCGCACATGGCCATCGCCGATGACCTGAAGAAGACCCTCACCGACCCCACCCCGCTCTACTTCGCCGCCGGCACCGCCGACCTCGCCGTGCAGCAGGCCAAGAAGGTGCCGGGGCTCATCGAGCAGCTGCGCGCCGAGGCCCCCGCGCGCATCGAGGCGGTCAGGAACACCGACCCGAAGGCCGTGCAGGAGAAGGCCAGGGGTGCGGCGAAGGAGGCGCAGGAAGCGGTCAGCGCCAAGGTCGCCGAGGTGCTCGGGGCGATCGACCCGAAGAAGTTCGGCGAGACCGCCCAGGACCTGGCGCTGCGCGGGGTCGGCGTGGCCGCCGAGTACGCGGTGCGCGCCAAGGAGACCTACGACAAGGTCGCCGAGCACGGCGAGCAGGCCGTGCGCACCTGGCGGGGCGACGTCTCCGACGAGATCGTCGAGATCGCCGTGGCCGTCGAGCCCGCTCCGGCGGCCGATGCGGCCCCCGAGCCCGCGGTTGTCTCTGAGCCGCCGGCCGCCGAGGACGCCGAGGACGGGGAGAAGCCCGCCGCGAGGAAGCCCGCCGCGCGCAAGAACACGGCCAAGAAGGTCGGCGCCGCGCAGGGCGACGCGAGCTGAACCGCATGACACACGGCGGGGCCGGGCACCTGGAAGGTGTCCGGCCCGTTGTGTTCTCCGCCGAGCGACCACTGCCGGTAGCGTGGAGCAGGCAGGCGTCGTCGGGCGTCCGGAGCGGGAGAAGGCGGTCATCGCGATGTGGTTGATGGACGGGTTCGATCGAGGCGTGGTCCCGCTGCTCGGGCTCGCCATGCTGGTGCTCGCCGTCGTGGCCTTCGTGCTGGCGCTGGTGGCCCGCGAGGACGCCTACCGCGCGGCCGAGAAGCAGACCAAGACCTTCTGGATGGTCATCCTCGGCGTCACCGTGCTCGTGGACTTCTTCCTCGGCATGCTGTTCCTGCAGATCGCCGGCCTGGTCGCGACCATCGTGTTCCTCGTCGACGTGCGCCCGGCCCTCAGGCAGGTCTCCGGCGGCGGACGGCGCAAGGGCGGAAGCAGCAGCGACGGTCCGTACGGGCCGTACAACGGCGGACGCTGACCCACCAGCGGACGTTGACCCACCGGCGGACGCCGACCGTCCCCGGCCGGAGGGCCGGCGCTCAGCCCCCGGCGCGGGAGAGCAGGACGACGGCCACGTCGTCGGTGAGTTCGCCGCCGTTGAGGCGGCGGGCCTCGGTCACGGAGGCCTCCAGCAGGTCCTCACCGCTCAGGCCGCGGTCCAGGTGCCGGTTGATCATCTCGACCATGCCGTCCTGGCCGAGGCGCTCCTTGCCGGCGCCGATGCGGCCCTCGATCAGGCCGTCGGTGTAGAGCATCAGGCTCCAGGCACCGCCGAGCTCGACCTGGCGCCGGGGCCAGCGGGCCCGGGGCAGCAGCCCGAGCGCCGGGCCGCTGTTCTCGTACGGGAGGAGCCGGGCGGGGCGGCCCGGCCGGGATATCAGCGGCGCCGGGTGGCCGGCCAGGCACAGGCCCGCGCGGCGCCCGTCGGGGGCGATGTCCACCGTGCACAGCGTCGCGAAGATCTCGTCGCAGGGGCGTTCGACCTCCAGGACCTCCTGGAGCGTGGCCAGCAGGTCGTCGCCGCAGAGGCCCGCCAGGGTCAGCGCGCGCCAGGCGATGCGCAGCTCCACGCCGAGGGCGGCTTCGTCCGGGCCGTGGCCGCAGACGTCGCCGATCATGGCGTGCACGGTGCCGTCGGGGGTGCGGACGGTGTCGTAGAAGTCGCCGCCGAGCAGGGCCCGGCTGCGGCCGGGGCGGTAGCGGGCGGCGAAGCGGAGGTCGGAGCCCTCCAGCAGCGGGTTGGGGAGCAGCCCGCGCTCCAGGCGGGCGTTCTCCTGGGCGCGCAGTTTCGATTCTGCGAGCTTGTACTGGGCGATGTCGGCCCGTTTTCTCTCCACCGCGTACCGGATGGCGCGGCTCAGCAGCCGGCCGTCCAGCTCGTCCCGGAAGAGGAAGTCCTGGGCGCCGACGCGGACCGCTTCCGCGGCGCGTTCGGCGTCGGCCTCGGAGGTGAGGACGAGGACGGCGTGGCGGGGCGCGATCCGCAGGACCTGGTGCAGGGCGGCCAGCCGGTCGTCGCCCGCGGGGACGGGCAGGGACAGGTCGAGCAGGATGCAGTGCACGTCGGGCGTGAGCAGCCGCGCCGTCTCGGTGAGGTTGCGGGCGGTGCGGATGCGGATGCGGTGGCCGTCCGTGTCCAGGACCTCGGGGACGGTGAGGCCGCCCGCGGGGTCGTCCTCGATGACCAGCAGGGTCAGCGGGGTCGCCGGTGGAGCCGTCAGCGGACCGGTCTGCCGGATCGCCGGCGCGGCGAGCGAGGTCGGTGCGGCGGCCGTCGGTGCGGTGGTGTGCAGAACGGCCTGACCGCTCTCCGTGGCGGAGGTGTCCCTCTGCCGCGGTACGGGTACGGGCATCGTCTCCGGTTCCTTCCCTCCCCCCGAGGGTGCGTCCGGCAGACCCTAGCGGTCCCGGACGGGGGAGCGGAATGCCGTTCCCGGCCGGGGCCTCCGGCATATGCCGTTATCGCGGGGGAAAAACGGTCTCACTGGATGACCAACATCACGGCGGGACCGCGTTCCGTCCCCTGTGACGAGACGTGCCGCGCGCCCGCCGGGTTGCCTCCGTCCGCCGGTCCACCTGGCCGATCCGCGGCTGCGGCCCCGGCCCGCCGCCGCCCGCGCCACCGGCCGGGCGGGCTCCGGCGCGGCCCGCGCGGCCTGTGGCGATCGTCACGGCCGCTTCCGTGCGCCGGCGGCCCCGGAAACCGCCCACCCCCCGGAAACCGCCCGCCCCCCGGGACGGGCACGCGTCGGGACGGCTACGCGTCGGGACGGACGACCGCCTTGATCGGCATCGAGCCGGCCCCCGCCATCGTGACGTCCCGGCCGGGCCGCGGGGCGTGGACCATCGCGCCGTCGCCCACGTACATCCCGACGTGGCTCGCGTCGTCGAAGTAGATGATCAGGTCGCCCGGCCGCATGTCCTTGACGGCGACCTTCGGCAGCAGCCGCAGCTGCTCCTGCGAGGTGCGCGGGATGCCCCGGCCCGCCGCCAGCCACGCCTGGGAGGTCAGGCCGGAGCAGTCGTACGACGCGGGGCCGACGGCGCCCCAGACGTACGGCTTGCCGATCTGGGCGGTCGCGAACCGCACCGCCCGCTTCCCGGCGTCCGTCGCCGCGCCCTTGACGTCCTTCATCGCGCCCGTCGACAGCCACGCCGTCTGCGCCTTGTACTGCGCGTCCTGTTCCAGCTGGAGCAGCCGGGCCTTCTCCTCGGCCTCCAGCTTGTTCTCCAGCTCCTCCGCCGCCCTGATCTTCTCCTCGATCTGCTTCTTCGCGTCCTCCTGCTTGACGCGGTTGGCCTCCATCGCCGCCCACTGCGTCCTCGCGTCCGTCGCGAACTGGCGCAAGTCGGCCTGGGTGCGGTCGAGTTCGGACAGCAGGTCCGAGGCGGCCTTCTCACCCTGCCGCAGCCGGCCCGCTCCGTCGAGGAACCGGTCCGGGCTGTCGCTCAGCGCCAGCTTCGCGCCGGGCGGCAGGCCGCCCGAGCGGTACTGGGCGCGGGCGGCGGCGCCCGCGCGGGTCTTCAGGGTGTTGATGCGGTCCTGGCCGGCGACGACGAGCCTGGCGATCTCGACGATCTTCTCCGACTGGGCCTTGGTCTCCGCCTCGGCCTGGTTGTAGGCGTCCGTGGCGCTGCCGGCCTGGCGGTAGAGGCCCTCTATCTCCTTGCGGACCTGCTCCAGCGACGTGGCGCCCGGCCGGGAGCCCGGCGCGGGTGAGGGGCTCGGCGAGGGGGCCGGCGCCGGGGCGGAGGGCGCCGCCGGTGCCGCGTGCGCCACGCCGGCGGCCAGGCCCGGCGTCGCCGCCACCGCCATCGCGCACAGCAGTACGAGCGTGCTCGCGCCTCGACCTCGCCTTACGGTCCCCATGGTCCCCCCAGGCACCCGGGCCAGATCTCGTATCAGATCTGACTATTCATCAGTAACTTGTCACTGCCTTCGGGATGGTGCCACGAGACGGGGAATTCCAACACCCTTGTGGACATCGCCATGATCTTGTCCGCCCCGTTCACCCCACCGGCCGCAACGCCTCCCAGCGCACCGTCAGTTCCCCCTGCCGCCACCGCCCCGGCCCGTCCGCCAGCGGCCAGTCGGCGGCCAGGGCCCGCGCCGTCCGGATCCAGCGCTGCCGGGCCCCGTACGAGGCGTACGGGGCCGCCGCCGCCCACGCCCGGTCGAAGTCGCGCAGGAACGCGTGCACCGGCTCACCCGGCACGTTCCGGTGGATCAGCGCCTTCGGCAGCCGCTCCGCCAGGTCCGAGGGCCGCTCCAGCGATCCCAGCCTGGTCGCGAACGTCACCGTGCGCGCCCCCTCGGGACCCAGCGCGACCCACACGTGCCGCCGCCCGATCTCGTCGCAGGTCCCCTCCACCAGCAGCCCGTCCGGGGCCAGCCGCCCGCACAGCCGCGCCCACACCTGCGCGACCTGCTCCTCGTCGTACTGGCGCAGCACGTTCGCCGCGCGGATCAGCGACGGCCGCGCCCCGCCGTCCAGCGGCACCTCGAAGCCGCCGTGCCGGAAGCTCAGCCCCTCCCGCTCGTACGGCTTCGCCCCCGCGACCCGCGCCGGTTCGATCTCGATGCCGACCACCCGTACGCGCGGCGCCGCCGCCCGCAGCCGCGCCATCAGCTCCACCGCTGTCCAGGGAGCGGCCCCGTAGCCCAGGTCCACGGCCACCGGCGCCTCCGCGCGGCGCAGCGCGGCCCCGTGCGTCGCGGCGATCCAGCGGTCCATCCGGCGCAACCGGTTCGGATTGGTCGTCCCGCGGGTCACCGACCCCACCGGGCGGCCGGGGCGGCTCGGGCTGGCGGAAGGGGTGCGGGAGGCCATGGGCCGAGCGTAAGCGGAGCGCGCTCCCCGGATAAAAATCCGGCAAACCGAGCAGGAAATCCGCGCCCCCCGGAATGCGGGGGACGGCCGTCCGGGTTGCACTCCTTGCAGGGCGCCGACCGCGCTCCTGCCGCCATGCCGTCACTGCGCCGTCATGGCGGTCCCAGCGTCGACACAGCGTGGTGCCAACGCCGAGAAGAGCGCCCCGGGCACCGTCCGTCCGAGCAGCGTCAGAGCGAGAGGAACTGCTCCCTTGAGCCAGTACGTGTCCCGCCTCGGCGGCAGCCTCAGCGGCCGCCTCGCCGCTGCCCGCGCCACCCGCCACGAGCCGCCGCGGCTGCGCCTGCCGGCCGTCGGCCACCGCAAGCCCCGCCGCGTGGCCATGCTCAGCGTGCACACCTCACCGCTGCACCAGCCCGGCACCGGTGACGCCGGCGGGATGAACGTCTACATCGTGGAGCTGGCCAAACGCCTCGCCGCGATCAACATCGAGGTCGAGGTCTTCACCCGGGCCACCACCGGCGGCCTGCCGCCCGTGGTCGAGCTGGCCCCCGGGGTCCTCGTGCGCCACGTCGACGCGGGGCCGTACGAAGGGCTCGCCAAGGAGGAGCTCCCGGCCCAGCTGTGCGCCTTCACCCACGGCGTCATGCAGGCCTGGGCCGGCCACCGGCCCGGCTACTACGACCTGGTCCACTCCCATTACTGGCTCTCCGGCCACGTGGGCTGGCTCGCCGCGGAGCGCTGGGGCGTGCCGCTCGTCCATGCCATGCACACCATGGCCAAGGTCAAGAACGCGGCGCTGGCCGACGGGGACACGCCCGAACCCGCCGCCCGCGTGATCGGCGAGACCCAGATCGTCGCCGCCGCCGACCGGCTCATAGCCAACACCGCCGAGGAGGCGGACGAGCTCGTCCGCCACTACGAGGCCGACCCCGGCAAGGTGGCCGTCGTCCACCCCGGCGTGAACCTCGACCGCTTCACCGTCGGCGACGGCCGCGCCGCCGCCCGCGCCCGCCTGGGCCTCCCGCAGGACGCGGTCATCCCGCTCTTCGCCGGCCGGATCCAGCCGCTGAAGGCCCCGGACATCCTGCTGCGGGCCGTCGCCGTCCTGGTGGACCAGGACCCCTCGCTGCGCCGCCGCCTCTTCGTCCCCGTCGTCGGCGGGCCCAGCGGCAGCGGCCTGGCCAAGCCGGAGGGGCTGCAGAAGCTCGCCGCCAGGCTGGGCATCGCCGACCTCGTGCACTTCCACCCGCCGGTCGGCCAGGACCGGCTCGCCGACTGGTTCCGGGCCGCTTCCGTCCTGGTCATGCCCTCCTACAACGAGTCCTTCGGGCTGGTCGCCATCGAGGCCCAGGCCGCCGGTACGCCGGTGCTCGCCGCCGAGGTCGGCGGGCTGCCCGTCGCCGTCAACGACGGCGTGACGGGGATTCTCGTACCCGGACACGACCCGGCGGACTACGCCCGGCAGCTGCGCCGCTTCGTGGACGAGCCCGGACTCGCCGACCGGATGGGCGCCGAGGCCGCGCGGCACGCGCAGTTCTTCGGCTGGGACACGGCCGCCGGCGGCACGGCGGACGTCTACACCGCGGCCATGCATGATCACCGCCGTCGCGTACGCTCCCACCATGGCTGACACCGCCGCGATCATCGAGAGCACGCTGACCGAGGCCGGACTGTCGTGGGAGAGCCCCTCACCGGGCTCGTACGTCGTCCAGCTCCCCGGTACCCGCAAGCTGAGCACCACCTGCTCGCTCCGGCTCGGCCGGCACTCGCTGTCCGTCAACGCCTTCGTGATCCGCCACCCCGACGAGAACGAGGCGGCCGTCCACCGCTGGCTCCTGGAGCGCAACCTGAAGCTGTACGGGCTCGGGTACGCCGTGGACCGGCTCGGCGACGTCTACCTCTCGGGCCGGCTCCCGCTCTCCGTGGTCACCCCGGAGGAGCTGGACCGCCTGCTGGGCACGGTCCTGGAGGCGGCGGACGGCGCTTTCAACACCCTGCTGGAGCTGGGTTTCGCGAGCGCGATCCGCCGCGAGTACGACTGGCGCGTCTCCCGCGGCGAGCCGACCCGCAACCTGGACGCGTTCAAGCACCTGACGCAGCCGTCCTGACGCGGCCGTCCCTACGCGGACGCCCCGGCCCTCCATCCGGGCCGTCCGGCTAGACGGACGAGGGCGCGGGGGACACGGCGGGTGCCGGGAGCGGCGCCCCGTCGGCCGTCTGGCCGCCGCCGGCGGGGGCCGCGGCGTCCGCTGCCGCTCCGCTCTTCACTGCCGCGCGGGCGTCCGCTTCCGCTCCGGCATCCGCGCCGCTGCCGGGGGGCGTGGCCGGCGGCAGCGTGCGCATCAGCAGCCAGTACCCGAGCGCGGCGACCGTGCCGAGGGCCGCCGTCGCCCCCCACAGCCACCCGGCGCCGAACCGGTCGATGACCCAGCCCGCCGACAGCGGTGCGACGAGCGACGCCACCGCCCACGACATCGTGTACATGCCCTGGTAGCGGCCGCGCCCGTGCAGCGGGGACAGCCGGACGACCAGGCCCATCTGGGTCGGCGAGTTGATGATCTCGGCCAGGGTCCAGACGCAGACGGTCAGCGCGATGACCCCGAGGGAACCGCCGAAGGCCGTCAGCCCGAAGCCGTACCCCGCCAGCAGCGCCGAGACCACCAGCAGCCGCTGCGGGTCGCGGTGCTCGATGAGCCGGGTGACCGGGATCTGCAACAGCACGATCAGCACGCCGTTCACGGCGATGACCATGCCGTAGTCACCGGTGGAGAAGCCCGCGGCGCCCATCGCCAGCGGCAGCCCGAACGAACTCTGCATGAAGATCAGCGCGATCAGGAACGACAGCCCGACGACCCCCATGAAGCGGCCGTCGCGCAGCACCGTGCCGAGCCCGACCTCGGCGCCCGCGGCCGCCTCGGCGCCGCCCTTCTCGGGACGGGACTCGGGGAGCTTGACGTACACCAGCACCGCGCACACCAGCGTCAGCGCGGCCTCGCCCAGGAAGCCCGCCAGGTAGCTGTACTCGGCGATGAAGCCGGCCGCCGTCGCGGAGACGGCGAAGCCGAGGTTGATCGCCCAGTAGTTCAGCGCGAAGGCCCGCACCCGGTCCTCGGGCCGCACGATGTCGGCCATCATCGCCTGCACGGCGGGCCGCGAGGCGTTCGAGGTCATGCCGACCAGCAGGGCCACGGCCGCGATCGCCGCCGGCTGCTCCATGAAGCCGAGCAGCGCGACCGACAGGGCGGTCGACACCTGCGCCGCCATCAGCGTGGGCCGCCGCCCCAGCCGGTCGGTCATGACCCCCGCGACCAGCGAGGAGATCACACCGCCGAGGCCGTGGAGGGCGACCACCAGTCCCGCGAAGGAGGCCGAGTAACCCCGGTCCATCGTCAGGTACAGGGTCATGAAGGTGGCGACGAAGGCCCCGAGCCTGTTCACCAGGGTGCTCGTCCACAGCCACCAGAACTCACGCGGCAGCCCCGACACGCTCTCCCGGGCGGCCCGTCTCAGACTGGCAACGGACATAAGGAATCCCCCCGGGCGATGTAAGTGTCTCTCCTGCTGAGGGCACATTACGAGTGGGAGATCCCCCGGCGCCACTCAATTGACGCCCGGCGTCAATCGGCGGGCCGCCGCACCGCGCGCGAGCGGCCCGGCGCGTCCATTAGGCTCGTACGCATGGCCGACGCACCGTACAAGCTGATCCTCCTCCGTCACGGCGAGAGCGAGTGGAACGCGAAGAACCTGTTCACCGGCTGGGTGGACGTCAACCTCAACGAGAAGGGCGAGAAGGAGGCGGTCCGCGGCGGTGAGCTGCTCAAGGACGCCGGCCTGCTCCCCGACGTCGTGCACACCTCGCTCCAGAAGCGCGCGATCCGCACCGCGCAGATGGCGCTCGAGGCGGCCGACCGCCACTGGATCCCGGTCCACCGCTCCTGGCGCCTGAACGAGCGCCACTACGGCGCCCTCCAGGGCAAGGACAAGGCCCAGACCCTCGCGGAGTTCGGCGAGGAGCAGTTCATGCTGTGGCGCCGCTCCTACGACACCCCGCCGCCGGCCCTCGAGGACGGCACGGAGTACTCGCAGTCCGAGGACCCGCGCTACGCGACCATCCCGCCGGAGCTGCGCCCCAGGACGGAGTGCCTGAAGGACGTCGTCGTCCGCATGCTCCCGTACTGGTACGACGGCATCGTCCCGGACCTGCTGGCCGGCCGCACGGTCCTGGTCGCCGCGCACGGCAACTCCCTGCGCGCCCTGGTCAAGCACCTGGACGGCGTCTCCGACGCCGACATCGCGGGCCTGAACATCCCGACCGGCATCCCGCTCGCCTACGAGCTGGACGCCGAGTTCAAGCCCCTGAAGCCGGGCGGCACCTACCTCGACCCGGACGCGGCGGCGGCCGCCATCGAGGCGGTCAAGAACCAGGGCAAGAAGAAGTAGCAGGAGCGACCGCGCCCCCGGCCCGCCGCACGGTGCGGGCCGGGGGCTCTCTCGTGCTCCGGGCAGTGCAGGGCCGGGCGGGCGCGGTGCGGGATGGCGAAGGGCCCCGGCCGACGGGAGTCGGCCGGGGCCCTTCGGGCGTGCTCGGCGAGTGCGGCGGTCAGCCGCCGCACTGGCACGGGGCGCCGGACTGGCAGCCGCAGCCGCAGCCCGAACCGCAGCCGCAGGCGGCGAGCAGCGGCAGCCGCAGGGGCTCCTGCCTCGGCGGCTGATCCTGCTCCGGTGTGATGGGGACGGGGGAATCGGGCATGGTTCCTCCTCGCGGGCGGCGTACGGGACTTCGTACGACGGACCGCCCTCGCCTCATTCATGCCCAGCCGCACCGGCGCGTCAACGGCGCATTGGGGCGAGGGCCCGCAGGGTGCCGCGACGGGGAGGCTCAGACGCCCTCGACCTGGGTCGGCGGCTGGAGCTCGTCCGCGTGCTCGCCCGTCACCAGGTAGACGACCCGCTTGGCCACCGACACCGCGTGGTCCGCGAAGCGCTCGTAGTACCGGCCCAGCAGCGTCACGTCCACCGCCGTCTCGATGCCGTGCTTCCAGCGGTCGTCCATCAGGTGCTGGAACAGCGTGCGGTGCAGCTGGTCCATCTCGTCGTCGTCCTGCTCCAGCTGGAGCGCCAGGTCGACGTCCTTCGTGATGATGACCTCGGCGGCCTTCGCCATCAAGCGCTGCGCCAGCTGACCCATCTCCAGGATCGTGGCGTGCAGGTCGTGCGGCACCGCCCGGTCCGGGAAGCGCAGCCGCGCCAGCTTCGCCACGTGCTGCGCGAGGTCGCCGCTGCGCTCCAGGTCGGCGCTCATGCGCAGGGAGGTCACCACGATGCGCAGATCGGTGGCGACCGGCTGCTGGCGCGCCAGCAGCGCGATGGCACGGGCCTCCAGGTCGTGCTGGAGGTCGTCCACCTTCTGGTCGGCGGCGATGACGCTCTCGGCGAGCTTCAGGTCGGCGTCGAGCATGGACGTGGTGGCCCGCCCGATCGCGGAACCGACCAGCCGGGCCATCTCGACCAGGCTCTCGCCGATCGAGTCCAGTTCCTCGTGGTACGCGTCACGCATGTCTGGTGTCCCTCTCTTGACCTACAGCGGTACTGCCCGGGGGCCGGGCCGGGGCGGCCTCGTGCCCCACGGTGCCACGGTGGGCCGCAAACGCGTCCGACTCCGGCACCTCAAATGAATCAACCCCGTCGCCAGGGTGAACTCTGGGCGACGACTGTTCGAGGTGCCACCCGAACGGCTGTGGATGTGTCGTTCCGCCTGCTTAACCTGGATGCATGGACGTGAACGCGGCGGTCGCCGCAGCTGCAGCGATAGCCGGTCTGTGCACCGGCGTCATCGCCATGCTGGCGTTCCGCTGGAGCGAGCGCGACCAGGCCCGCCCCACCCGGAGCTCCATGCGCCCCGACATCAATGCGGTGCTGCCGCCCGGCGTGGACACCGTCCTCTCCGTACTCCGCTCCTCCGCCGTCGTGCTGGACGAGGGCGACGCGGTGGTCAAGGCCAGCTCGGCGGCGTACGCCCTCGGCCTGGTCCGCGGCGGGAAGCTGGCGGTGGAGCCCATGCTCCACATGGCCCGCGACACCCGCCGCGACGGGGAGATACGGCAGGTCGAGCTCGACCTGCCCCGGCGCGGCACCGGCCGCGGCGAGGCCCTCGCGGTCTCGGCGCGGGTGGCCCCGCTCGGCTCCCGCCTCGTGCTCCTCCTGGTCGAGGACCTCACCGAGGCCCGGCGCATCGAAGCGGTGCGCCGCGACTTCGTCGCCAACGTGTCCCACGAGCTGAAGACGCCGGTCGGCGCGATCTCGCTGCTCTCCGAGGCGGTGATGGACGCCTCCGACGACCCCGAGGCGGTCAGCCGCTTCGCGGGCCGGATGCAGATCGAGGCCACCCGGCTGATCAACCTCGTCCAGGAGCTCATCGACCTCTCCCGGGTGCAGAACGACGACCCGCTGGAGGACGCCGAGCCGATGCGCGTGGACACGCTGGTGGCGGAGGCCGTGGACCGCTGCCGCCACACGGCGACCTCCAAGCAGATCACCATGGCCGCCGGAGGCACCGCGGACCTGCGCGTCTGGGGCAACCGCGGCCAGCTCGCGGCCGCCCTGGGGAACCTCGTGGAGAACGCCGTCAACTACAGTCCCGCCCGCACCCGCGTCGGCATCGCCGCGCGCCGGGTGACCGCGCCGGGTGGAGACTTGATCGAGATAGCCGTGACCGACCAGGGCATCGGCATCCCGGAAAAGGACCGCGAGCGCATCTTCGAACGCTTCTACCGCGTGGACCCGGCCCGCTCCCGCGCCACGGGAGGAACGGGCCTCGGACTCGCGATCGTGAAGCACGTGGCGGCCTCGCACGGCGGGGAGGTGTCGGTGTGGAGCTCCGAGGGTCAGGGCTCCACGTTCACCCTGCGCCTGCCCGAGGCGGCCGCACCGGACCCGGAGACCGGTCCCGCGGCCGGCCCGGGGTCCGCCGCACCGCTGTCCGCCGTACAACCCGTACCGCACACCGCACCAGCCATCCCTGCCCCGGAGGTCCTTCCGTGACCCGAGTGCTCGTCGTCGAGGATGAGGAATCCTTCAGCGACGCCCTGTCCTACATGCTCCGCAAGGAGGGCTTCGAGGTCGCGATCGCCGCGACCGGGCCCGACGGACTGGACGAGTTCGAGCGCAACGGCGCCGACCTCGTCCTCCTCGACCTGATGCTCCCCGGGCTGCCCGGCACCGAGGTGTGCCGGCAGCTGCGCGGCCGCTCCAACGTCCCCGTGATCATGGTGACGGCCAAGGACAGCGAGATCGACAAGGTCGTCGGACTGGAGATAGGAGCCGATGACTACGTCACCAAGCCCTTCTCCTCGCGGGAGCTGGTCGCCCGCATCCGCGCGGTCCTGCGCCGCCGCGGCGAGCCGGAGGAGGTCACCCCGGCTGCCCTGGAGGCGGGCCCCGTACGGATGGACGTCGACCGGCACGTGGTCACCGTCGGCGGCGGGAAGGTGGACCTCCCGCTCAAGGAGTTCGACCTGCTGGAGATGCTGCTGCGCAACGCGGGCCGCGTCCTGACCCGGATGCAGCTGATCGACCGGGTCTGGGGCGCCGACTACGTGGGCGACACCAAGACCCTCGACGTCCACGTCAAGCGCCTGCGCGCCAAGATCGAGCCGGACCCGGGCGCGCCGCGCTACCTGGTCACGGTGCGCGGCCTGGGCTACAAGTTCGAGCCGTAAGCCGTAAGCCGTAAGCCGTAAGCCGTGCGCGGGCCGTAGACCACGGGCCGCGGGCGCAGACCGGCGGCTGCCCGGCCGTGACGCTCCGGGCCGCCGTGCGCCTCACCCTCACGGGTGAACGTACCTACGGGAAGGGCCCCTGCCGCAGCTGCGGCAGGGGCCCTTCCCGTACGCGGGGGAGCTGCGCGGCTCAGTGGCCCGCTGCGTGCGAGGCGGACCCCGACGGGGATCCGGCCGGGGCGCCGGTGGAGGCCGAACCGGACGGGCTGCCGGAGACCGAGCCCGCCGGAGAGCCGGACGGAGAGCCGGACGGCGTGCCCGAGGGGCTGCCGGAGGGGGTGGCGCCGGCGACGGGCGCCACGGTGGGGCCGAAGCCCGCGTACATGCCCTTGGCCGGGACCACGAAGGCCTCCAGCTCGACGTCGCCCGTGCTGCTCAGCTGGAAGACGACCTGCTGGACGTCGCCGTCCTTGGCCGCCTCGGCGCCCTGCTCGACCTGGGCGGAGGCGTTGCCCTTGCCGCCCAGCACCACGGACCCGCCGGGCGGCACGATCACCTTGCCGGTGCCCTGGGCGGCCTTCAGCACGACCTTGGCCTTGCCACCCGGGAGGGTGATGCCGTCGAGGGTCTGCGCCTTGGTGCCGGAGTTGAACACCGTCGCCGAGACGGCGGCGGCGCCCTGCTTGTCCTTCTCGCCCTGGGTGATCACCAGAGCGTTCTGGATCTTGATCTCGCCCTTGGTGACGGCGGCGTTGTCCGGCTTGATCTGGAGGGTTTCGGCGTCGTTGCCCGCACTGCATGCAGCCAGCGAGGCGATCGAGAACACGACGGCGGTGGCGGCGAGGGCGCCGCGTCGAAGGCTGCGGCTCACGGCGGCGGCATCTCCTTGACGAACGGAAGGGAGGGTGGGCGCTCGGAACGGCCGAGGTGAAGCCGCTCTAAGGGTGTGTCAGCGGGCTTAGGTTACCGAGCCGCCGCCCCGCCCCCGCACCCGACCCTCCGCAGTACGACCGGCGCCCTCGACCCGCCCGCGATCGTGCATTCCACGCGCGCCGCCGCCCCCCGCTTCCCCGTGCCTTCCCCCGCGCTTCCCTTCCGGCCCGGCTTCCCCTCCCGCCGGTCAGGTGGGGCGCGCTTATCGCCCGTCCGGCGTTCACCCGGTGATCAATTACCGGATTCCTTCGAACGCCGCCCGTGATCAATTGCGGATTGGGCCGGAACCCGCTGGAGGGACGCGCCCGGCAGTCGAACGGAGTAGTCGGTTTTCGCGCCTTCGAAACTCCCAAAACGGGACGTACGTCACTCCGATGAGGTTGCCGGACAGGTGTAGCGTGGCCCTTTCGCCCGGTCCGCACAGCGCCCCCGACCTGCGAATACCCCCTCAGGAGAGCCTTCCGCAGCACGTTCGTGTCGCTGTTGTCAAGCCCCGAGATGGGCCCTGACCTGCGAAAACGCCATTCATAACAGTCAGTTCTCGTGTTACCCTGGATAGCCACGGAAGGGGTACCTGTCACATGACGTTCAAGGTTGGCGACACCGTGGTCTATCCCCATCACGGGGCCGCGCTGATCGAGGCCATTGAGACTCGTCAGATCAAAGGCGTGGACAAGACCTACTTGGTGCTCAAGGTCGCCCAGGGCGACCTGACGGTACGTGTGCCTGCGGACAATGCGGAGTTCGTCGGTGTTCGCGACGTAGTCGGCCAGGACGGGCTGGACCGGGTCTTCGAGGTGCTTCGTGCACCGTACGCAGAAGAGCCGACGAACTGGTCCCGGCGCTACAAGGCAAATCTGGAGAAGCTCGCTTCTGGCGACGTCATCAAGGTCGCAGAAGTAGTGCGTGACCTGTGGCGTCGTGAGCGTGAGCGTGGACTCTCCGCGGGTGAGAAGCGCATGCTCGCGAAGGCGCGCCAGATTCTGGTCAGCGAGCTCGCGCTCGCCGAGAACACGAACGAGGACAAGGCCGAGGCCCTCCTCGACGAGGTCCTCGCGTCCTGACGCGAGTCCCCGTTCCTCTGAGTTCCATCATCAGAACAGTGTTCACACAGTTGTGCCGCGGTGCCCGATGACACGGTCCCTCCTCCACGAGGGACCTGTTGCCGGGCGCTGCGGCATGTCTGCATCCGTACCCTTCGGCCTACCGTCCGCACCGCGCACCGTACCGACCGCGTCCCTGCGCACCGCGTCCGCTCCACCCGCGCACCGGGTCGGGGCAGCCGGCTCGACCGGGCGTCACGGAAGGGGCGAGGGCGTCGCACCCGGCACATCACCGAGGGCCATACCCATGTCGGCCGAGGCCACAAACCTGGCTGCGCAACCCGGAGCTACCGATGTCTGACGAAACGCGACCCCACCGCACCGCCGCGGTCATCCCCGCGGCCGGCCGGGGGGTTCGCCTGGGCCCCGGCGCCCCCAAAGCCCTGCGGGCCCTGGGCGGCACCCCGATGCTCATCCACGCCGTCCGGGCGATGGCCCGCTCCCGCGCGGTCTCCCTCGTGGTCGTGGTGGCCCCCTCCGACGACGTGGCCGGGGTCCGCCTCCTGCTGGACGAGCACACGCTGCCCGACCGCACCGAGATCCTGGTCGTCCGCGGCGGGGAGACCCGCCAGGAGTCCGTACGGGCCGGCCTCGAAGCCCTCCCGCAGGACGTCACCTCCGTACTCATCCACGACGCGGCCCGCCCACTCGTCCCCGTGGACACCGTCGACTCCGTCGTGGAGGCCGTCCGCGACGGCGCTCCCGCCGTGGTGCCCGCGCTGGCGCTGGCCGACACCGTCAAGGAGGTCGAGCCGGGCAGGCCCGGCGAGCCCGAGCCGGTCGTCGCCACCCCCGACCGGGCCCGGCTGCGCGCCGTCCAGACCCCGCAGGGATTCGACCTCCCGACCCTCCTGAGGGCCCACGCCGAGATCGCCGTCGCCGGCGAGGGGGCCACCGACGACGCCGGCATGGTGGAGCGGCTCGGCGTCACCGTCGTGGTCGTCCCCGGCCACGAAGAGGCCTTCAAGGTCACCCGCCCGCTGGACCTCGTCCTCGCCGAGGCCGTACTCGCCCGCCGGAGGGCCACCGATGCGTACTAGCCCCACAGGCCCGGCGGACCCCGCGGACCCCACAGGCCCCGCGGACCCCAAGGACCCCGCCGCCCCGCTGCTCCCGCTCGTCGGGATCGGCACCGACGTGCACGCCTTCGAACCCGGCCGCGAACTGTGGTGCGCGGGCCTGCTCTGGGAAGGCGAGGACGGCCTCGCCGGGCACTCCGACGGTGACGTCGCCGCCCACGCCGCCTGCGACGCCCTCTTCTCCGCCGCCGGCCTCGGCGACCTCGGCGCGCACTTCGGCACCTCCCGCCCCGAGTGGTCCGGCGCCGCGGGCGTCGCCCTCCTGGCCGAGGCCGCCCGCATCGTCCGCGCCGCGGGCTTCGAGATCGGCAACATCGCCGTCCAGGTGATCGGCGTACGTCCGAAGGTCGGCAAGCGGCGCGAAGAGGCGCAGAAGGCGCTCGCCGCCGCCGCGGGCGCCCCCGTCTCCGTCTCCGGCACCACCACCGACGGACTGGGCCTCACCGGCCGAGCCGAAGGACTCGCCGCTTTGGCGACCGCCCTCGTGTACCGGACGAATCGGGGCTAGTGCGGCGCGCCTGCGCACCGCCGACGACAGCTCTTGTGCAACAAACGCGCCCCGCGCCCCGAAAGGGTCGCGGGGCACTGCTATGGGCGCACTACCCTGGATGCCGTGACTATTCGCCTGTACGACACCAGCGCCCGGCAGATCCGCGACTTCTCCCCGCTCACGGCGGGCTGTGTCTCGATCTACCTCTGCGGCGCGACCGTGCAGGCCGCCCCGCACATCGGGCACATCCGGTCGGGCCTCAACTTCGACATGATGCGCCGCTGGTTCGAGTACCGGGGCTACGACGTCACCTTCATCCGCAACGTCACGGACATCGACGACAAGATCATCGCGAAGTCCGGTGAGCAGCGCCGCCCCTGGTGGTCCATCGGCTACGAGAACGAGCGGGCCTTCAACGACGGCTACGCCGCCCTCGGCTGCCTCCCGCCCACCTACGAGCCCCGCGCCACCGGCCACGTCACCGAGATGGTCGAGATGATGCGCGGCCTCATCGAGCGCGGCCACGCCTACGAGTCCGAGGGCAACGTCTACTTCGACGTGAAGTCCTACCCCGGCTACCTCTCGCTCTCCCGCCAGGAGCTCGACAACATCCGCCAGCCGGAGAGCACCGGCGAGACCGGCAAGCGCGACGCCCGCGACTTCGCCATGTGGAAGTCCGCCAAGCCCGGCGAGCCCTCCTGGGAGACCCCGTGGGGCCGCGGCCGGCCCGGCTGGCACCTGGAGTGCTCCGCCATGGCGCACAAGTACCTCGGCGAGGCCTTCGACATCCACGGCGGCGGGCTGGACCTGATCTTCCCGCACCACGAGAACGAGATCGCCCAGGCCAAGGCCTTCGGGGACGACTTCGCGCACTACTGGGTCCACAACGCCTGGGTCACCATGTCCGGCGAGAAGATGTCCAAGTCGCTGGGCAACTCGGTCCTCGTCTCCGAGATGGTCAAGCAGTGGCGCCCGATCGTCCTGCGCTACTACCTCGGCACCCCGCACTACCGCTCGATGATCGAGTACAGCGAGGAGGCGCTGCGCGAGGCCGAGTCCGCGTTCGCCCGGATCGAGGGCTTCTACCAGCGGGTCGTCGAGAAGGCCGGCAAGACGGTCGAGCCGGCCGCCGAGGTCCCGCCCGCCTTCGCCGAGGCGATGGACGACGACCTGGGCGTCCCGCAGGCGCTCGCCATCGTCCACACCACGGTCCGCCAGGGCAACAGCGCGCTCGCCGCCGACGACAAGGACGCGGCCATCGCCCGCCTGTCCGAGGTACGGGCCATGCTCGGCGTCCTCGGCCTGGACCCGCTCGACCCGCACTGGGCCGGCGAGTCCGACCGCGGCGAGGACCTCCACGGCGCCGTCGACACCCTCGTGCGCCTCGTCCTGGAACAGCGTGAGTCCGCCCGGGCACGCAAGGACTGGGCCACCGCCGACGCCATCCGCGACCAGCTCCAGCAGTCCGGCCTGGTCATCGAGGACAGCCCCGCGGGACCCCGCTGGACGCTCGGCCCGCGCTGAGCCCACCGGAGCAGTCCGACTGTGCCGCCCGGCCCCCGGGCGGCACACTCTTCATACGTACATACCGCAGCACCAACGAAAACAGGTAGAAGTCATGGCCGGGAACAGCCAGCGCAGGAACCGCCGCACGTCCAACAAGAAGGGCGCGACGGTCGGCAGCGGTGGCCAGCGGCGCAAGGGCCTGGAAGGCAGGGGCCCCACGCCCAAGGCCGAGGACCGCAAGAAGCACAAGGCGAACCGCATCAGCAACGCGATGGCCCGGCAGGCCGCCAAGCGCCGCCCGGCCCCGCGCCGCGGCGGTCCCAAGGGCACCAGCGAGATGGTCGTCGGCCGCAACCCGGTCTTCGAGGCGCTGCGCGACGGCGTTCCGGCCACCACGCTCTACGTCCAGCAGTTCATCGACAACGACGAGCGCGTCCGCGAGGCCCTCCAGCTCGCGGCGGAGCGCGGCAACATCAACCTGATGGAAGCCCCGCGGCCCGAGCTCGACCGGATGACCAACGGGCTCAACCACCAGGGCATGGTCCTCCAGGTCCCGCCGTACGAGTACGCGCACCCGGAGGACCTCACCGCCGCCGCGTACGACAACGGCGAGGACCCGCTCATCGTCGCCCTCGACGGCGTCACCGACCCGCGCAACCTCGGTGCGATCGTCCGGTCCGTCTCCGCCTTCGGCGGCCACGGCGTGGTCATCCCCGAGCGCCGCGCCGCCGGCATGACGGCCGGCGCCTGGAAGTCCTCGGCCGGCACCGCCGCGCGCACCCCGGTCTCGCGCGTCACCAACCTGACCCGCGCCATCCAGGAGTACAAGAAGGCGGGCATCACCGTCGTCGGCCTCGCCGCCGAGGGCACGCACACCGTCAACGACCTGGAGGTGCTCGGGGGCCCGGTCGTCATCGTCGTCGGCTCCGAGGGCAAGGGCCTCGGCCGCCTCGTCGGCGAGAACTGCGACTACCTCGTGCGCATCCCGATGCCGGGCGGCGCCGAGTCCCTCAACGCCGGTGTCGCAGCCGGTGTCGTGCTCTACGAGGCCGCCCGGCGCCGCGCCGACCGCGGCCGCGCCTGAGCGACCGGCAGGTCCGGCCGGCCGCCCGGCCGGTCCGCTTGATCCACTTGGCTCACGGAAAGTGACCCGTGAGCGTGTCACCCCGCCCGTCACGGGCGGGGTGGCTTGATCTTGACGGGTCTCGGACAGATCCCTGACGTCAAGGCAGTGTCCTAAACACGGATCACTCGGTTAGATGAGTGTGGACACCAGAACGTCAGGGTTCGACGACCAGCCCGCGCTGAGCATGGTCAAGGTGCCGTGCGATCCCGCACAGGTCATCGTCAACCACGCCAGCTTCCGCGTGCGGCTCGCACCGAGCCCGAGCGCGCGTTCCAAGCCCGCGAACGCCCCCGGCCGCGCCCCCGTCCTCGGCGGCGCCGTGGTCGCCGCGGCCGGAGCCACCCGCCGCCGGGCCCCCGTCGTCTGGAGCGGAAAGGCGGCGCCCGGCGACGCCGCCGCGATGGGCGGACTCCTCCAGGCCGTGCGGGAGGTGGGACGCGGCCACGACGAGTACGACGGCGGCGCCACCCAGACCATCCCCCGGGTGGACCTCGCGCAGGACCTCGCCGACGACACCCTCGCCACGCCGACCATCATCGGCCAGCGCAGCTACGGGGACCCGGACCAGACCCGTCCGCTGGCCGCCGTACGGGACCTCCCGTACGACGGGGCGCCCGGCGCCGGGCCCGGCGGGGACCTCCGGCGGAACCAGTCCGACGCCCGCGCGCAGGCCTCGTACTACCCCGGCCGCCGCATGAACCTCGGCGTCGTGCTGCTTCCGCTGCGCGTCTTCCTCGGCTTCATCTCCATCTACGCCGGCATGGGCAAGCTGTGCGACCCCGTCTACTTCGACGGCGGCGAACGCGGCTCCATGGTCACGTGGCTGCAGACCCTGCACCCCTGGGCACTGGCCGAGCCGCTGCGCGACTTCGCGCTCGCGCACCCGGTCGGGGCCGGCCTCAGCGTCGCCTTCCTCCAGGTCATCGTCGGCGTCCTGACCGTCTTCGGCCTGTGGCAGCGGTTCGCCGCCTGCTTCGGGGCGCTGCTGTCCGCGGCGCTGCTGATGACCGTGAGCTGGAAGACCGTCCCCGCCTACGACGCGCCCGACATCATCTACCTGGCCGCCTGGAGCCCGCTGATCATCGCCGGCGCCCCCGTCTACTCCCTCGACGGGCGGCTCGCGGGCGAGGCCTGGCGCACCCTCGGGCCGCGCTCCGAGGTCTGGCGCCTGCGGCGGCGCGTGCTGCGCCGTGGAGCCGTCATGGCCTCCGTCGTCTGCGGACTCGCCCTGCTCGTCGGCTCGCTCCTCGGCGGAGCCGTCCGCTCCAGCACCGTCGTCACCGTGCCCGGTCCGGGGGAGCCCCCGACCAACTACCTGCCGGGCCAGCCGCTTCCGCGCACGCCCGCCCGGCAGCAGCCCACGCAGCAGCCGAGCAGGTCGGCGGTGCAGCCCTCCGCCACCGCCACCGCGTCCGCGTCCGCCACCGAGCCGCCCGCCAAGTCCGGCAGGGGCGCGAGCGCCGCGCCCACCGCCCGGGAGACCGCCGGGCCCGGCTCCAAGCCGCCCGCGGCGACGAAGGGCACCACCGGCCGGCAGCAGCACCTCCTGGGCCCCGATCGCGTCCATCTCCTCGCGGACGACGCGCGAGACGTTGTCCAGGACGCGCTTGCCGAGCGGC
>NZ_JBHXSC010000060.1:0-43612 GCF_042716505.1 Streptomyces sp. NPDC058674 | reverse complement strand
GCACCCAGGAGGGTGCGGGCCACGCCCGTACGTGCGTACTGCCGGCAGGAACTACTGCGCGGCGTTGAGGATGGCGCGCGCCAGCTCCGCCGTCTCGGTCGGCGTCTTGCCGACCTTGACGCCGGCGGCCTCGAGGGCCTCCTTCTTGGCCTGCGCGGTGCCGGAGGAACCGGAGACGATGGCGCCCGCGTGGCCCATGGTCTTGCCCTCGGGGGCGGTGAAGCCCGCGACGTAACCGACGACCGGCTTGGTGACGTGCTTGGCGATGTAGTCCGCCGCACGCTCCTCGGCGTCGCCGCCGATCTCGCCGATCATGACGATCAGGTCGGTGTCGGGGTCCGCCTCGAAGGCCTCGAGCGCGTCGATGTGCGTGGTGCCGATGACCGGGTCGCCACCGATGCCGACGGCGGAGGAGAAGCCGATGTCGCGCAGCTCGTACATCATCTGGTAGGTCAGCGTGCCGGACTTGGACACGAGACCGATGCGGCCGGGCTTGGTGATGTCGCCCGGGATGATGCCGGCGTTGGACTGGCCGGGGGTGATCAGACCCGGGCAGTTCGGGCCGATGATCCGCGTCTTGTTGCCCTTGGCGGTCGCGTACGACCAGAAGGCGGCGGAGTCGTGCACCGCGATGCCCTCGGTGATGACGACGGCCAGCGGGATCTCGGCGTCGATCGCCTCGACGACGGCGGCCTTGGCGAAGGCCGGCGGGACGAAGAGGACGGACACGTTCGCGCCGGTGGCCTCGATCGCCTCCTTGACCGAGCCGAAGACCGGGACCTCGGTGCCGTCGAAGTCGACGGTGGTGCCGGCCTTGCGCGGGTTGACGCCGCCGACGATGTTCGTGCCGTCAGCCAGCATCAGCTTGGTGTGCTTCATGCCCGTGGCACCGGTCATGCCCTGGACGATGACCTTGCTGTCCTTGTTGAGGAAGATAGCCATGTGAGTCTGTGACCTCTGCCCTTACTTCGCAGCCGCGAGCTCGGCGGCCTTGTCGGCCGCGCCGTCCATGGTGTCCACGCGCTGCACCAGCGGGTGGTTGGCGTCGGAGAGGATCTTGCGACCCAGTTCGGCGTTGTTGCCGTCGAGACGGACGACGAGCGGCTTGGTGACCGCCTCGCCCTTCTCCTCCAGCAGGGCCAGCGCCTGGACGATGCCGTTGGCGACCTCGTCACACGCGGTGATACCACCGAAGACGTTGACGAACACGGACTTGACGTCCGGGTCACCGAGGATGATCTCGAGACCGTTGGCCATGACGGCGGCGGAGGCGCCACCGCCGATGTCCAGGAAGTTGGCGGGCTTGACGCCGCCGTGGTTCTCACCGGCGTACGCGACCACGTCGAGGGTGCTCATGACGAGACCCGCGCCGTTGCCGATGATGCCGACCTCGCCGTCGAGCTTCACGTAGTTGAGGTTCTTCGCCTTGGCGGCGGCCTCGAGCGGGTTCGCGGCCGCGTGGTCCACGAACTCCTCGTGGCCCGGCTGGCGGAACTCGGCGTTCTCGTCGAGCGAGACCTTGCCGTCGAGCGCGATGACGTCGCCGTTGGCGACCTTCGCGAGCGGGTTCACCTCAACGAGCAGCGCGTCCTCGGCGATGAAGGTGTCCCACAGGGTCACGAGGACCTCGGCGACCTTCTCCGCGACCTCGGCCGGGAACTTCGCCTGGGCGACGATCTCGCGGGCCTTCTCGATGGTCACGCCCTCGTTGGCGTTGACCGGGACCTTCGCGAGGGCCTCGGGGGTCTTCTCCGCGACCTCCTCGATGTCCATGCCGCCCTGCACCGAGGCCATGGCCAGGAAGGTGCGGTTGGTGCGGTCGAGGAGGTACGAGACGTAGTACTCCTCCAGGATCTCGGGAGCGGTCTCGGCGATCATCACCTTGTGGACCGTGTGGCCCTTGATGTCCATGCCGAGGATGTCCGTCGCCCGGGCGACGGCCTCGTCCGGGGTCGCCGCCAGCTTCACGCCGCCGGCCTTGCCTCGGCCGCCGACCTTCACCTGCGCCTTGACGACCGACTTGCCGCCCAGCCGCTCGGTGGCCTCGCGAGCCGCCTCAGGCGTGTCGATGACTTCACCGGCCAGCACCGGTACACCGTGCTTGGCGAAGAGGTCCCTCGCCTGGTACTCGAACAGGTCCACGCGCGTCCGTCCCTTGTCTTCAAAGATTCGCAGTGATTCGCGGTTTTCTGCTATCTGCGTGGGCGTGCCGCGGAGGGCAACGTGACGGCGCTGTCACAAGGAAGGCGCACACGGTGACCGTGGACGCGGCATGTCCGTCCCGCAGGTTATCCCCGTGGGACGTGGGTCCCTAAATCGCAGATCACACCTGAGCGGTGATACCTGTCACAGATCGCCTCACGGTTGAGCTGGAACTTCGTGTGATCTGCCGATTCCGCACGGTCGCGGCGGACGGCGTCGCGACGCCGCCGGTACGCCGTCAGGGCACGGGCAGCGGGCGCTTCTCCAGCGCCGCGGCCATCACCTCCGGGAACAGGTCGGGGGTGCAGGCGAAGGCGGGGGCGCCGAGCGCGGCGAGGGCCGCGGCGTGCTCCCGGTCGTAGGCGGGGGCCCCCTCGTCGGACAGCGCGAGCAGCGTCACGAACTCGACTCCGGAGCCCTTCATCGCGGCCACCCGGCCCAGCATCTCGTTGTGGATGCCGCCCTCGTAGAGGTCGCTGATCAGGACGACCACGGTGTCCGCGGGACGGGTGATCTTCGACTGGCAGTAGGCGAGGGCCCGGTTGATGTCGGTGCCGCCGCCCAGCTGGGTGCCGAAGAGGACGTCCACCGGGTCGTCGAGCTGGTCCGTCAGGTCCACGACCGCGGTGTCGAAGACGACGAGGCGGGTGGCGATCGAGCGCATGGAGGCGAGGACCGCTCCGAAGACGGAGGCGTAGACGACCGACGCCGCCATCGAACCCGACTGGTCGATGCAGAGGATCACCTCCTTCTTGACGGACTGCGCCGCCCGGCCGTATCCGATCAGGCGCTCGGGCACGACGGTGCGGTGTTCGGGCAGGTAGTTCTTGAGGTTGGCCCGGATCGTGCGGTTCCAGTCGATGTCGTGGTGGCGGGGTCGGCTGACCCGGGCGGAACGGTCCAGGGCTCCCGTGAGGGTGGCCCGGGTACGGGCCGCGAGCCGCTGCTCCAACCGGCGGACCACGGTGCGGACCACGGCCCTCGCGGTCTCCCGGGTGGTCTCGGGCATCGCCTTGTTCAGGGAGAGCAGGGTGCCGACCAGATGGACGTCCGGCTCGACGGCCTCCAGCATCTCCGGCTCCAGAAGCAGCGCGGAGAGGCCGAGCCGTTCGATCGCGTCGCGCTGCATGACCTGGACGACGGACGTCGGGAAGTACGTACGGATGTCCCCGAGCCAACGGGCCACCTGCGGGGCGGACCCGCCGAGTCCGGCCGACCGCTCCCCCGCGGCCTTGCGGGTGGAGCCGGCGCCCCCGCCGTAGAGCGCCCCGAGGGCGGCGTCCATGCCCGCGTCCCGCCCGGTGAGCGTGCAGCCGGTGCCGTCCGCCTCGCCCCCGCCGAGCACCAGCCGCCACCGCCGCAGCCGCTCCCCCGCGTCCCGGCCGCCCGCGGCTCCGGCGGTCGCTTCCCGCCCGTCGCCCGCCGCCGCGCCCCGCACCACCGTGCCGCCGTCCGTACCGGTCATCTGCCCGTCCCCCTGCCTTCGTCGCTCGTCGTGTCCGCGGCCCGCACAGCCGCTCTTCCCTGCACCCGACCCCTGCCGGAATCCGCTCCCGCCCCCGTACCCCCCTCACCCCGCCCCGTCCCCGC
The DNA here is from genome assembly GCF_042716505.1 of Streptomyces sp. NPDC058674. Classification (NCBI taxonomy): domain Bacteria; kingdom Bacillati; phylum Actinomycetota; class Actinomycetes; order Kitasatosporales; family Streptomycetaceae; genus Streptomyces; species Streptomyces sp. NPDC058674. The sequence continues at coordinate 39,820 of NZ_JBHXSC010000060.1, read as the reverse complement.
GCCCCCAGGCCGCCGCCCCCCGCGGCGAGCCGTACCGCCAACAGCCGCGCCGCAGCCGCTCGGTGCCCGGCTTCGGCCGGCGGGCCGGCGGGGTCGTGGTCGTTGTCAGGTCGGTGCCGAGGCCAGCTCGGGCTCGCCCGGCGGCATCGCGGCGCCGAGCAGCAGTCGGACCAGGGCCACCACCGCGTCGGCCCGGGCCGGGTCCAGCTCCGGGGCGAAGCCCTCGGGGGCCGCGCCCGGGCCGGTCGGCGAGGCCGGGCCGCCCGGGCCGCGCCGGACCAGCTCGCCCAGGGTCCGCTTCACGCCCGGCTCGTACGCCCCGAACGTGCGGCGCAGCAGCGGCAGTACGTCCGTGAAGGCCCGCTCCGGCACCCCCGTCAGCCAGGCGTCGATCAGCCCGAGCAGCCGGTCGTCGTGGACCAGCAGCGTCCCGCCGCCGCTGCCGCCGCCCGCGAAACCCTCGATCCAGCCGGCCGCGTCGGCCGGGGCGGCCGCCGGCGACAGCGCGAGGCCCATCAGCCGGGCGGTCTCCCCGGCGGGCAGCCGTCCCTCGTCGAGCAGCAGCCGGGCCGCCCGCCCTCGTATGAGGCCCGGAACGGTGTCCCGGCCGGCGAGCGTCCGCAGCACCGCGGACCAGCGCTCCCGGAGCCCCTCGTCCGCGTCGGCCAGCAGCCCGACGGCCCCGTGCACGCCGTCCACGTGGCCGCGCAGCTCCGCCGCCGCGTCGGCGTCCAGACCGGTCGCGCAGGCGGGCGGCAGCGCGACGCATATCCGCTCGGCGAGCCCGGCCGCCACCGTGCCGAGCGCCGCCGCGTCCGTGCCGCGGACATCGCCGTACCGCAGCGAACGGGCCAGCGCCGGCAGCGCCTCGGCCAGCCGTGCCACGTCGGTGTCCAGCGCGGCGCGGTCCGCGAGGGCGCGCAGCACCGCGGGCAGTGCCCCGGAGAGCCCGGCGAGCAGGCACCGCTCGGCCAGCGCCGTGACCTCGCCCAGCTCCGCGGCGCCCGCCGCGTCCGCCTCGGCCCGTGCGGTCGCCGCCGCGAGGACGGTGGTGCCCCAGATCCCGGCCTCGGCGACCCGTACCGACAGCTCGGGCTCCCAGCGCAGCCGCCAGGTCTCCCGGAAGGTGCCGGTGCCGCCCCTCGACGCGGTGGGCGTGCCCCACTCGATGCCGAGGAGCCGCAGCCGGTGCAGCAGGAGGGACTTGGCGGTGTCGGTGTCCTTGCGCAGGTCGAGCTCCAGCTCCCGGTCCTGCGGCTCCGCCTTGAGCCGCAGGGAGCGCTGCCGCCGGGTCAGGTCGCGCATCAGCGGGACGACGGGCGCCGCGTCCGGAACCTCGCCGAGGACGTCGCCGACGACCAGCCGGTCCATGATCAGCGCGAGGGGCACGTCGGAACCGTCGCACATGACCGCCCGGACGGCCTCCAGGGTCTCGGTGAGCCCGGCCAGCGGCCGGCCGCGCAGCGCGGCCAGGGTGTCGGCCAGCCGGACCGCCTCGATGACGTGTGCCGGGGAGACCTGCCGGTCCTCCTCCCGGAGCAGGCCGGCGACCTTGGTCAGCCAGCGCTCCACGGGGCGGTCGGGGGCCGCGAAGAGGTGGGCGTACCAGCCGGGCGAGGCGATCCCGGCGCCGTACCCGCCGGCCCGCGCGAGCCTGCGGTGGGTCCACGGCACCCAGGTCGTCTCCACCTTGACCTTGGGCAGGCCGGTGAGCAGCGCGCGGTCGGCGGCGACGGTGGTCCCGGCCCGCAGCGCAGGGACGTGCCAGGCCCCGCACACCACGGCGTAGGCGTCGCCGAACTCCCGGCGGGCGGCCCGCATCCGCTGCCTCATGTACGCCTCGCGGACCACGTCTCGGGGGTGGCCCCCGTCGCCGTACGCCTCGCGCAGGGCGCCCATCGCCTCCGCGAGCGCCTCGAACGCGCCGAGCGGGTCCCGCCGCTCCCCCGGAGCGGCGCCCCGGTGTTCGACGACGTCCTCCCACCAGCGCTCGGGGTCGTCGTACCCGGCGGTCTCCGCGAGCACCGCGAGCGGGTCCAGGCGCACGGAGTCCCCCGCGTCCGGGTCCTGCCCCCCGGCGGCGGCCAGCGAGTGCGCGGCCGGGAGGTCGATGAACCGCACCGGTACGCCCGCCCCCCGGGCCCAGCGAATGGCCACCCACTCCGGGGAGAAGTCGGCCAGCGGCCAGAAGGCGGCCCGGCCGGGGTCGTCGGCGGCGTGCGCGAGCAGGGCGACGGGCGGCCGCATCCCCGGGTCGTCGGCCAGCTCCAGCAGGGCGTCCCCTTCGGGCGGTCCCTCGACGAGCACCGCCTCCGGGGCGGCGGCGTCGAGGGCGGCCCGCACGGCGCGGGCCGAGCCCGGCCCGTGGTGCCGTACGCCCAGCAGCAGCGGCCCCCGCGCGGCCGTACTCATCCGGTCACCTCCCGGCAGGCGCGGTAGAAGTCCTTCCACCCGTCGCGCTCGCGGACCACGGCCTCCAGGTACTCCTGCCAGACGACCTTGTCGGCGGCCGGGTCGCGGACGACGGCACCCACGATCCCGGCGGCCACGTCGGAGGGGCGCAGCACGCCGTCGCCGAAGTGCGCGGCCAGGGCCAGTCCGCCGGTGACGACCGATATGGCCTCGGCGGTGGAGAGGGTTCCACTGGGGGACTTGACCTTCGTCCGGCCGTCGTCGGTGACCCCGTCGCGCAGTTCCCGGAAGACGGTGACGACGCGGCGGATCTCCTCCAGGCCCTCGGGTGCGGTGGGCAGGTCGAGGGCGCGGCCCATCTGGTCGACGCGGCGGGCGACGATGTCGACCTCGGCGTCGGCCGTCGCGGGCAGCGGGAGCACGACGGTGTTGAAGCGGCGCCGCAGCGCGCTGGACAGTTCGTTGACCCCGCGGTCGCGGTCGTTGGCGGTGGCGATGAGGTTGAACCCGCGGACGGCTTGGACCTCTTGGCCGAGCTCCGGTATCGGGAGGGTCTTCTCGGACAGGATGGTGATCAGGCTGTCCTGGACGTCGGCGGGGATGCGGGTGAGCTCCTCGACGCGGGCGGTCGCCCCGTCGGCCATGGCGCGCATGAGGGGGCTGGGGACCAGGGCTTCGCGGCTGGGCCCGTGGGCGAGGAGGCGGGCGTAGTTCCAGCCGTAGCGGACGGCCTCCTCGGGGGTGCCGGCGGTTCCCTGGACGAGGAGGGTGGAGTCCCCGCTGACGGCTGCGGCGAGGTGTTCGGACACCCAGGTCTTCGCGGTGCCGGGGACGCCGAGCAGGAGCAGGGCGCGGTCGGTCGCCAGTGTGGTGACGGCGACCTCGACGATGCGGCGGGGGCCGACGTACTTGGGGGTGACGACCGTGCCGTCGGGGAGTTCACCGCCGAGCAGGTAGGTGGAGACGGCCCACGGGGAGAGCTTCCAGCGGGCCGGTCGGGGCCGGTCGTCGGCCGCTTCCAGGGCTTTCAGTTCGTGGGCGAAGGCGTCTTCGGCGTGCGGTCGCAGCACCTCGGCGTGCGTGTTCTTCCCGGTCATGGTCATGCTCCCCCTCCAATGCTCGGCAGCCGTTCCCGACTGCTGGTTCCACGGTGCACCACCCCACTGACAACGCCCCCCGTCCACAGCGTTCTTGCAGGTCAGATCGATTGTCAGTGGGGGTCCGTACGGTGGTTCACATGACTGAGCAGGGGGTCCGCTGGACGGCGGAACAGGTACTGGCCCTGGCTCCTGACGATGCCTCACGCAAGGCGGGGGGACGACTCGGCGGGGCGGGTCCGTGGTCGGAGATCGGAGGTTCCGCTTCCGGTTCTCTCTGGGGGTTGTGCAAGGGCAGCGGCAGCAAGCCGTACCGGACGGTCGTGGACCTGACGGGACCGGCGTACAAGTGCTCGTGTCCGAGCCGGAAGTTCCCGTGCAAGCACGCGCTGGGACTGCTGCTGCTCTGGTCGTCCGACGGGGCGGGAGAGCCCGGGGAGGCGCCGGATTGGGCCGCGGACTGGCTCGCGGAGCGCGCGGCGAGGGCAGCGCGTCCGCCCGCCGGGGCGGACCGGCCGGCGGACGGGGAGGGGGCCCGTCGGCGGGCGGCGAAACGGGCGGCCCGGATCGGCGCGGGTGTCACCGAGCTGGAGCGGCGCCTCGGCGACCTGCTGCGCGGGGGCCTGGCGGGTCAGGAGCAGGCCGGCTACGCGGTGTGGGAGGAGACCGCGGCCCGGATGGTCGACGCACAGGCGCCGGGACTGGCCTCCCGGGTGCGGGAGTTGGGGACGATACCCAGTTGCGGCCCCGGCTGGCCCGCCAGGATGCTGGAGGAGGCGGCGCTGCTGCACCTGCTGGACCGGGCCTGGCTGGGGGTGGAAGGGCTGCCGGAAGGGCTGGCGGCGACCGTGCGCAGCCGGGTGGGACTGCCGGCCTCCGGGGAGGGGGAGGCCGTACGGGACCACTGGCTGGTGCTGGCCCAGTACGACTCGGTGTCGCCGGACGGCCGGCTCACCACCCGCCGGACATGGCTGCGCGGGACGGGGAGCGGGCGGCCCGCCATGGTGCTGGACTTCGGTCCTCCGGGGCGGCCGCCGGGGCTGGCGCTGCCGGTCGGCCTGGCGCTGGAGGCGGAAGTCCGCTTCCGGCCCGGGACGGCGGGGCTGCGGGCGGACCTCGGTGAGCGGTTCGGCGCGGCGGCTCCGTGCGCGGAGGTGCCGGCCGGGGTGGGCACGGGGGCGGCACTGGAGGCGTACGGAGCGGCGCTGCGGGAGGACCCGTGGCTGGAGTCGTGGCCGGTGGTGCTGGGTCCGGTGGTGCCCGTGCCGGGGGAGCTCGGCTGGCAACTGGCGGACGCGGACGGCGCGTACGCCCTGCCGGTGCCCCTCACGGGGCCGGGCAGCCGTTCCCGCGGGGGGCTGTGGCAGCTGGCCGCACTGTCGGGCGGGGGCCCGGTGACGGTGTTCGGCGAATGCGGCCACCGGGGTTTCACCCCGCTGACCGCCTGGCAGCCGGGCTCGACCGAGCCGGTCCCGCTGGGCTAGGCGGCCGGGACGACAAGGAGAGATCGCAGGGGGCCTGGGGGCCCGTGTGCCGCCACCCGAGGGCGGCGGGAAGGAGAGCGGGACGCGGCGCGGGGGCGCCGTCCGGGGAGGGCACGGCGGCGCGGGGGCGCCGGCGTGTGGAGACGAGAAAGCCGGGGGGCTTTTGTGAACGACAACCACGCCAGCTGAGCTGACGGACAGACGGACAGGCAGACGGACGGACGACGGGGACACCGACGGCTCCGGTCCCGCGGAGGGGGCGGGACCGGAGCACCGGTACACGAGAGGGAGGGGTCCGATGGAGAAGCCGGACGAGGGGTACGGGGAGTGGGATGAGCTGGTCGGTGCCGCGTTGCTGGGCACCGAGCGGCGGCGGGGCGGGGGCCCCGCCGGTTCGCCCGCGACCCTGCTGGACGCGGCCGCCGTGCACGCCGTACGGCGCCGGGCCGGGCTGCGGCCGGCCGAGGCGGCCGCCCGGCCCGAGCCCGCACCCCGGGACCCCCGGCCGGAGCCGCCGGAGGCGGCGCGGCGGCGGCTCGCGCAGCTCCTGGCCGACCGGACCGCCGGGGGCGGGTCGGGCCGCCGGGGGGCGAGCCCGGACCTCACCGAGCTGCTGCCCCAGTGGCTGGCCGCGGCCGGGCGGCACGGCTACCGCTCACCGGCCGCGCTGGTCCCGGCGCTGCTGGACGCCGCCCGGGCCCGCACGGACCTGCGGCCGCAGGCACTGGCCCTGGCCGGGACCCGGGGGCTGTGGCTGGCCCGGCTGAATCCGGACTGGCGCTTCGCCCTGCGCGGCGGGGCGGGCGGCGCGGGCGAACTGCCGACCGCGACCGACCGGGCGGGGGTGGAACGGCTGTGGCAGGAGGGGCTGTTCGCGGAGCGGGTGGCGCTGCTGGGCGCCGTACGGGCCCACGAACCGGCGGCGGCGCTGGGGCTGCTGTCGGCGACCTGGGCCACCGAGCGGGCCGAGGACCGGCTGATGTTCCTCGACTCGCTGAGGGCGGGGCTGTCCGAGGGCGACGAGCCGTTCCTGGAGGCGGCCCTGGGCGACCGCAGCCGCAATGTCCGGGCGACGGCCGCCGAAATGCTGTCGGCGCTTCCGCGGTCGGCGCTGGCCGGGAGGATGGCGGAGCGGGCCCTGGCCTGCGTGGGACCCGAGGGGTTCACCCCGCCGGCCGAGTGTGACGCCGGGATGCTGCGGGACGGCGTGGTCAAGCGGCCGCCCGCCGGCCGGGGGGAACGGGCGTGGTGGCTGGGCCAGGTGGTGGAGGCGGCGCCGCTGTCGTGCTGGTCGGAGCGGTTCGGGGGGCTCGGCCCGGCCCAGATCGTGGCGCTGCCGGTGGTCGGGGGTGACGCCTGGGCGGAGGAACTGCACGCGGCGTGGTGCCGGGCGGCGGTGCGCCAGCGTGACGCCCCGTGGTCGCGGGCCCTGCTCGGCCCGCCGTCCGCGCCGCCCGCGGCGGGGCCGGGGACGGCCTCCATGGCGGAGCGGGCGAAACTGCTGGAGACCCTCCCCGACGGGGAACGCGCCGAGTGGGTCGCGGAGTTCATACGGGCCCACGGCCTGTCGGAGGCCTTCCAGCTGCTCGGGGTGTGCCTGGTGCCGTGGGCCGGCACGCTGGGCCGGGCGGTGGTGGACGCGCTGGACGCGGCCCGGGAGGCGGGCAGCTACCCGTGGAGCTTCAGCGGGGTGATGGGCCTGGCGGAGCGGTGCCTGGACCCGGCCGAAGCCGGCCTGCTGGAGGCGTTGACCGCCTCCGCGGAGGACCCGCCGGACGCCTCGCCGGGCGCCGCGACGTACTGGTCGGAGGCCTTCCAGCGCCTCGCGGCCACGCTGCGGCTCCGCGGCACGATGCTGTCGGAACTCACCCCGGCCTGACGCCCGCGGACCGGCCCGCCCCCACCGACCGCTCGCGCGCCGCCGCGGGGCCCGAGAACGGGACGCGCGCCAGGCGCAGCCCGCCTTGCCGGCCTGCCCCGCCCCGGTACCCCGGGCGGGGCAGGCCGTGATCGCCCGGCGCCGGACGGCCGGCAGGCGGAACAGGCCGGCCGGCAGGCGCAATCGTGCGCGTGAGGGCGCGGCCTCGTCGAGGGCTCCTGGCGGACGGGGGCTACTGGCGGACGTGGGCGCGGACCCACTCCACGATCGACGTCGTCGTCGCGCCCGGGGTGAAGATCTCGGCCACGCCCTTGGCCTTGAGGGGGGCGATGTCGTCCTCCGGGATGATCCCGCCGCCGAAGACCTGGATGTCCTCCGCCTCGCGCTCCTTCAACAGCTCCAGCACCCGCGCGAACAGGGTGTTGTGCGCGCCGGAGAGGATCGAGAGGCCGATCGCGTCGGCGTCCTCCTGGATGGCGGTGTCCACGATCTGCTCGGGGGTCTGGTGGAGGCCGGTGTAGATGACCTCCATGCCCGCGTCCCGCAGCGCCCTGGCGATCACCTTGGCACCGCGGTCGTGGCCGTCGAGACCCGGCTTGGCCACCACCACACGGATCGGACCGGTCACACCCATCGCACTGCCTCCCGAGTGAACGAACGTTAAGTACAGCATCGCGCACGCCACCGTTTCGCGGTCAACCGGGAGGGGGAAATCACACGGGGGACGGCGTTGATTCACCGGCCGCGCCACCGCGCCGACAGCCGAACGGCACGGGGGCGCGGCCGGCGTCGTCCCGAGAGGCTCAGGGGAGGCCCTCGATGGCGCTGTTCCTGCCCGTGTCCGGCGCCGCGCTCCGAGCGGGCGCGCTCGAGGTGGTCGTGCTGGGCGGGCACCTCCTGCTGTACCCCAGCGGAGTCCGCCAGGAGAAGGTCGCCGCCGCACCGCCCGCGACGCGGCCGCCCGTGCTGCTCCTCCACGGTTTCACCGACAACCGGTCCGTTTTCGTGCTGCTGCGCCGCGCCCTCGGGGCGGACGGCCTGCGGCACGTGGAGGCGTACAACTACTCGCCCTTCACCCGCGACCTGCGCGTCACAGCCCGCCATCTCGCCCGGCGCGTCGAGGAACTGCGGGAGCGCACCGGCCAGGAGCGGGTGGACCTGGTCGGGCACAGCCTCGGCGGACTGATCGGGCGCTACTACGTCCAGCGGCTCGGCGGCGACGCCCTCGTCCGGACACTGGTCACGCTCGGTACACCGCACTGCGGCACCCGCGCCGCGCCTTTCATGAACGCGCACCCGCTGGTGCGGCAGATGCGTCCGGGCTCGGAGGTGTTGGCCGAGCTGGCCGAGCCCGCGCCCGGCTGCGCCACCCGGTGCGTGGCGTTCTGGAGCCGGTTCGACAGGGTCATGTCCCCCGCCGAGGCGGCACGGATCGAGCACCCGGACCTCCTCGCGGAGAACGTGCAGGTCACCGGTATAGGCCATCTCGCGCTTCCGGCCCACCCCGCGGTGATCGCGGCCGTCCGGCGCACCCTGGACGGACCCGTTCCGGCCGCGGTCGCGAGCACCGAGACCGCTGCCGTCGCGTAGCCGAACACCGACATCCAGTCGAACGGATTTCGAACTCAAGGCCAAGGCCGCGTCTTTCAGCGACCGAAAGGCGGCCGAATGCCCGGTTCCGGAGATTCCGAACCCCGGTGAAGATTGTCCTGGCGAGTAACCGCCGGGTACAGTCGCGCCACTGCTCTCCTCCGGGGAACCTCTGATTCCCCGGCCACCCAGGCCCCCCACTGCCGAGGCGAAAGAGAAGTTGGTGAACGACCGCCCCCCGTCGGGCCAGTACCCGGATGCCGGGTACGACGGCCTCAACACCACCACTCTCGCTGGTGACTCCCCCTATGTTTCCTATGAAACGCAGGGTCAAGGCGTCAACTACGCAGCCTACGGCTCCTATGAGACCAGCTCGTACGACACCGGCTCGTACGACAGCACCGCGTGGACCTCGCAAGACCCGTACCTCTCCACGATCCCGGCCCAGGGCATCCCCGAGGACACCACGGGCCAGTGGGACGCGAACGCCTGGAACACTCCGGGCACGGACTCCTCCGGCTACACCGCCGATCACCAGCAGCCCACCGCCTTCGGCTACGACGCCTGCGCCGAGCAGACCGGCCACTGGGCGGTGCCGGGCTACGGCACCACCGTCGGCCCGGAGACCGGTGCGTACGACGCCACCGCCTGGAACACCGCCGCGCAGACCCCGGCCCCCGCCGGTTCCGAGACCGCCTACACCTACGCGTACGCGCCGGAGTACGGCCAGGGGTACGGGCACGAGCAGCAGGCCGCGCAGCAGGAATACGCGCAGGAGTACACCTACGCGGCCGCCTCCGACGACTACGCCTACGAGACCGCGGAGCCCGGCGGCGACGCCGACCGCGCGGCCGAGCCCGCGGAGTACAGCGAGACCGCCGTCTTCGAGGTCCTCTCCGACGAGACGCCCCGGGTGCACGACCTCCCCACCCAGGCCATGCCGGTGACCCCCTCGGCCCCGCGCTCCGCGCGCCGGGGCAACCCCAAGGCAGCCCCGAAGGCCGACCCGAAGGCGGCAGCGGTCGTCGTGAGCCGCCGCCGCACCCCGGCGAAGACGAAGGCGAAGCGTTCCGCCCTGCTGACCGTGGCCGTCCCCTCCGCCTGCGTGATGGGCGTCGCGGGCGTCGCCGCCGCCTCCGTCGGCGGCCTCACCGACACGGACAAGCCGGCCGAGGACACCACCACCATGGCCGCGCCCGACCCGGCCTCGGTGAAGCCGCTCGCCGCGAACACCAAGCTCGACACGCAGCTGGCGGCGCTCAGCGCCGACGCCGGCGATTTCGCGGACCGCGCGAGCCGCACGCAGGAGCGCATCGACCTGCGCCAGCGCCAGGACGAGGAGAAGAAGAGGAAGGCGGAGGAGGCCGCGGCCAAGGAAGCCGCCCGCCCCAAGTTCGCGCTCCCCGTCGTGCAGCAGGGACTGAGCGCCAGCTACGGACAGGCCGGCGGCATGTGGATGTCCGTGCACACCGGCATCGACTTCCCGGTCTCCTACGGGACCCCGGTCATGGCCGCCACCGACGGCACCGTGCGCACGCAGTACAACAGCGCCTACGGGAACATGGCCATATTGACCTCGCCCGACGGAACCGAGACCTGGTACTGCCACCTCAGCAGCACCAAGATCCGGGGCGGCAAGGTCAAGGCCGGCGAGGTCATCGCCTACTCCGGCAACTCCGGCAACTCCACCGGTCCGCACCTCCACTTCGAGGTGCGGCCCGGCGGCGGGTCCTCGGTCGACCCCCTGCCGTGGTTCCGCAGCCACGGCCTGGACCCCACGTAACCCCCACCGCTCGGCACCCCCACCGCTCGGCGGCGGGGGGCGCCCCGCGTCCTAGAGCTTCTGCACCGGCGCGTAGCGCAGCAGCAGCCGCTTCGGCTTGTCGTCCCCGAAGTCGATGGTGGCCTGCGCGTCGGCGCCCGCTCCCTTGACCTCCATGACGGTGCCGAGCCCGAACTGGTCGTGCGTGACCCGGTCCCCGACCACCAGCGCGATGACCGGCTTGTCGGTGGCCCGGCGCGTGGCGAAGCCGGAGGGGCCCGCCGCGGCACGGCGCGACGAGGACAGGAACGACTCGGGCGAGGTGCCGAAGGTCGTCTTGCCGCCGCCGGAACCCGAACCGTAGCCCGAACCCGAACCGTAGCCCGAGCCCGAGCTGCGCATCGGGCCCGCCGGCTTCTGCGAGGCTCCGGTGCGCTTCCACTGCAGGTACTCGGCCGGGATCTCCTCCAGGAACCGCGACGGCGGGTTGTACGAGGGGGTCCCCCACGCACTGCGCATGGAGGAGCGGGTCAGGTACAGCCGCTCCCGCGCGCGCGTGATGCCGACGTACGCCAGGCGGCGCTCCTCCTCCAGCTCCTTGGTCTGGCCCAGCGCGCGCATGTGCGGGAAGACCCCGTCCTCCATGCCGGTCAGGAAGACCACCGGGAACTCCAGGCCCTTGGCGGTGTGCAGCGTCATGAGCGTGATGACGCCCGAGCCGTCCGTCTCCTCGTCCGGGATCTGGTCGGAGTCGGCGACGAGCGCGACCTGCTCCAGGAACTGGGCGAGGGTCCCGGGCCCGGCCGCGGCAGCCGCAGCGGCCTCCGCCTCAGCAGCGGTCGCGGCCGCCGTCGCCGTGCCCTCGGCGTCGGCAGCCGCTTCGCCCTCCGCTGCCGCGGTGGCCGCCTCGGCCGCCGCCGCCTCACGCGCCTGCTCGAACTCCAGGGCCACGGCCGCCAGTTCCTGGAGGTTCTCGATCCGCGTCTCGTCCTGCGGGTCGGTCGAGGCCTGGAGCTCGGCGAGGTAGCCCGTACGCTCCAGCACCGCCTGCAGCACCACCGCCGGGCCCGCGCCCGAGTCGACGATCGTGCGCAGCTCCTCCATCAGCACGTTGAAGCGCTTCACCGCGTTGGTCGAGCGCGCCGCCATGCCGAAGGCCTCGTCCACGCGCCGCAGGGCCTGCGGAAAGGTGATCTTCTCGCGCATCGCGAGGGCGTCGATCATCGCCTCGGCGCGCTCGCCGATGCCGCGCTTGGGGACGTTCAGAATCCGGCGGAGCGGGACGTTGTCCTCCGGGTTGGCGAGGACGCGCAGGTACGCGAGGACGTCGCGGACCTCCTTGCGCTCGTAGAAGCGCACACCGCCGACGACCTTGTAGGGCAGGCCGACCCGGATGAAGATCTCCTCGAACACGCGGGACTGGGCGTTCGTCCGGTAGAAGATCGCGACGTCGCCCGCCTTGGCGTCGCCGGCGTCCGTCAGCCGGTCGATCTCGTCCGCGACGAACTGCGCCTCGTCGTGCTCGGTGTCCGCCACGTAGCCGGTGATCACGGAGCCGGTGCCGGCGTCGGTCCACAGGTTCTTGGCGCGGCGGTTCTCATTGCGCTCGATGACCGCGTTGGCGGCGGAGAGGATCGTCTGCGTGGAGCGGTAGTTCTGCTCCAGCAGGATCGTCGTCGCGTCCGGGTAGTCCTCCTCGAACTGGAGGATGTTGCGGATCGTCGCACCGCGGAAGGCGTAGATCGACTGGTCCGCGTCACCCACCACGCACAGCTCGGCGGGCGGCAGGTCCGGGTACCCGGTGCCGACCAGCTCGCGCACGAGCGTGTACTGGGCGTGGTTGGTGTCCTGGTACTCGTCGACGAGGACGTGCCGGAAGCGGCGCCGGTAGTGCTCGGCGACGTCCGGGAACGCCTGGAGGAGGTGGACCGTGGTCATGATGATGTCGTCGAAGTCGAGGGCGTTGGCCTCGCGCAGCCGCCCCTGGTACATCGCGTACGCCTGGGCCAGGGTCTTCTCGAAGCCTCCCCCGGACTCCGTCTGGGAGGCGCCCCCTGCGACCTGGTCGGCGAAGGCCTCCTCGTCGATCAGCTCGTTCTTGAGGTTCGAGACCTTGGCGTTGAAGGCCTTCGGCGGGAACTTCTTCGGGTCCAGGTCCAGGTCGCGGCAGACGAGCGCCATCAGCCGCTTGGAGTCGGCCGCGTCGTAGATCGAGAAGGAGGACGTGAATCCCAGGCGCTTGGACTCGCGGCGCAGGATGCGCACGCACGCGCTGTGGAAGGTGGACACCCACATGGCGTTGGCGCGGGGGCCGACCAGGCCCTCGACGCGCTCCCTCATCTCGCCGGCGGCCTTGTTGGTGAAGGTGATCGCCAGGATCTGCCCGGGGTGGACGTTCCGCGCGGACAGCAGGTGCCCGATGCGGTGGGTCAGCACCCTGGTCTTGCCTGAGCCGGCGCCGGCCACGATGAGCAGCGGGGACCCCGCGTGCACGACGGCGGCCTTCTGCTCCGTGTTGAGGCCCTCGAGGAGCGTCGCCGGGTCGATGACGGGCCTGGGGGCGCCGTCCCGGTAGTACGCGTCCCCGCTCATGGGCGTGTCGAAGCGGCCCCCGAAGAGATCGTCCGCGCCCGTTTCCGGAGCGGGGTGATCCTCGGGCGGCGGGGGGACCTCGTCGGAGGGGGTGAGGTCCGCCAGGAAACTGTCGTCAAAGAGGCTGCTCATCGCCCTCCGAGTCTAGGGGGCGGGACCGACAACCGGTCCCGGGCCCGGAAAACTTCGTGATCCTCGCCCTCGTCCGCGTCAAGCGCGACGAGGAACGGGTGGACAAGGCGCTGTTCGGGGCGGTCGGTGGACCGACCGTGGTCAATATCGTCATCGCCGCCCTCTGGTCCTGATCCACTCCGGTCCGCCGCAGCCATATCCGGTCGCATCGGAGCACTTGCGATCATCTCGACATCTCTCCGTTACCTGCGGGTCTAGCGTCCTCCTCCAAGCACCGACAGAGGAAGGACGTGAGGCCCTCGTGGCCAGTCACCGAAAGCCCAGGCAGCGCCCGTTCTCCGGCGGCACCGTACGGACCGCCGCCACCCTCGCCCTCGCGGGCGCTGCCACCGCCACCGCGCTCGAAGGCACCTCCCAGGCCGACCCCCGCCCCGACCCCGCCCGGGTGGAGGCCGAGGTGGACCGGCTCTACGAGGAGGCCGAGGCGGCGACCGAGCGGTACAACGGGGCGAAGCAGCAGGCCGACGAGGTCGAGCGGGCGCTGACCGGGCTGCGCGAGGAGACCGCCCGCAAGGCCGACCGGCTCAACACGGCGCGCAGCGCCCTCGGCACCCTCGCCGCCACCCAGTACCGCAGCGGTTCCCTGGGCACCGCCGTGCGGCTCGCCCTCGCGGCGGACCCGCAGGAGTACCTCGCGCAGGCGTCGTTCATCGCCCGCGCCGGGGACCGCAACGCCGCGGGGATCACCGCCGTGCGCCGCCGGCTCGACGAGGTCGGGAAGCTGCGGGACCAGGCGGCCGGACGGCTCGCCGAGCTCCGCACCCGCCGGGACGAACTGGCGGGGCACAAGGCGCAGGCCGAGGCCAAGCTCACCGCCGCCAAGCGGCTGCTGGCGAAGCTCACCGCCGAGGAGCGCGCCGCCTACGAGGCCCGGACCGCCGCCGCGGCCCCCGCGCCCGGCGCCGCCGCGGACGACGCCCGGGGCGCCGCCGCCCCGGCTGCGCGGCGCAAGGCTCCGGCGCCGGCCGACGGCTCGCGCGCCGCACGCGCCGTGGCCTTCGCGTACGGCGCGATCGGGAAGCCGTACGTCTGGGGGGCGACCGGGCCGGGCGCCTTCGACTGCTCGGGGCTGACCCAGGCGGCGTGGCGGTCGGCCGGGGTGTCCCTCCCCCGCACCACCTACACGCAGATCAACACCGGACAGCGCGTCTCGCGCGGCCAACTGGCCCCCGGCGACCTGGTCTTCTTCTACTCCGGGATCACACACGTGGGCCTCTACATCGGCAACGGCCAGATGATCCACGCCCCGCGGCCCGGCTCGACGGTCCGGGTGGCCCCGCTCGACTCGATGCCCTGGGCCGGCGCCTCGCGCCCCGCCTAGCCGCGGTCCCGCCCGGCCCCGCTCCCCCGGCGGCCCGCAGCCGCCGTCCGGAGCCCGCCGTCCGCAGCCCGCCGCCCGCCGCCCTCGCTACGGCGCCTTGACCTGCGTGCTCAGCCAGCCGAAGGTCTGCGGGAGCTGCTTCGACCAGGACTCCAGGTTGTGGCCGCCGGCCACCTTCTCCGCGTGCACCGCGGTCGGGCTCAGCGCCGCGGCCTTGAGGTCCATCCCGGACAGGTAGCCGTCCTGCTGGGCGCCCGACATCCACAGCGAGACCGGCGGCGGCGTCGGCGCGGCCTTGAGCAGGTTCACCAGGTTGTGGGTGCGGCGCAGCTCCGGGTCCTGGCCGACCAGGGAGGACGGCTCCTGACCCGGGTCGTTGTAGCCGGACAGCGAGACGGCCGCGGAGTAGCGGTCGGGGTGGGCGATGGCCAGCTTGGCGGCGCAGTAGGCGCCGGCCGAGTAGCCGGCCACGCCCCAGGTGCGCGCCTCGTCCGAGGCCCGGAAGTTGTCGACGACCATCTTGCGGACGTCGACGCTGAACCAGCTGTCCGCGTTGACCTTGCCGGGGAGGTTGGCACAGCCGGTGTCCCCGTTGCCCAGGAGCATGGCGCGCGGCGAGACGAGGATGAACGGCTGGACCTTGCCGCTCTTCATCAGCGGCTCCAGCACCTCGTGCGCCTTGAGCCCCTGGAACCAGGACTTGCCCGTTCCGGGTATGCCGGGGATCAGCTCGACCACCGGGAACTTCCTGTCCTTGTACGCCGGGTCGTCGTACTGCGGCGGCAGCCACACCATGACGTCGCCCCTGACCCCGGAGACCTTGCCGTCGAGCTCGGTCTTCTGGACCCGCCCCCCGAGCCCGTCGACGGGCTGGAAGTGCTGGCGGACCTTCGGCGCCTCGGCGATCCTCTTGCCGCCGAGGCCGTCCGGGCCGAGGTCGGGGGCGGCGGTGACGTACTTCCCCGTGCCGAACAGGTCGCCCCAGGAGGCGTAGAAGTTCATGTCGCGGTTGAGTCCCACGAACACCAGCGCGACGGCGGTGGCCTGGGCGAAGACGACCATCGAGCAGCGGGTGGCGAGGCGTACGACGGCAGGGCCGCGCACCTTGCTCCACACGGCGAGCGGCAGGAGGACGGCGGCCGCGGTCAGCGCTACCACCGTCACGAAGAGGGGCGTCCCCGTCAGGCTCATCACGCCACACAAGAGTACGGCGCCCCGTCCGCCGGTTGCCCCCGGCCCCTGCGGCATGGGTCACACGTCCCGCACGCACACCGGGCGTACGGGACGGAGCCGCACGGATCAGACCAGGCGGCGGGCGGATCAGACCAGGCGGCCTGTGGATCAGACCAGGCGGCGGGCGGTCGCCCAGCGGGTCAGCTCGTGCCGGTTCGACAGCTGGAGCTTGCGGAGCACCGCCGAGACGTGCGACTCGACCGTCTTCACCGAGATGAACAGCTGCTTGGCGATCTCCTTGTACGCGTATCCGCGCGCGATCAGCCGCAGCACCTCGCGCTCCCGCTGCGTGAGCCGGTCCATGTCCTCGTCCACCGGCGGGGCGTCCGTGGAGGCGAAGGCGTCGAGGACGAAGCCCGCCAGCCGCGGCGAGAACACCGCGTCTCCGTCCTGCACCCGGAAGACCGAGTCCACCAGGTCGGCGCCGGTGATGGTCTTGGTGACGTAGCCGCGCGCGCCGCCCCGGATGACGCCGATGACGTCCTCGGCGGCGTCGGACACCGACAGGGCCAGGAACCGCACCGGGTTCTCGGCCGCCGCCATCAGGGGGGCGCAGCGCCGCAGCACCTCCACCCCGCCGCCGCCGGGCAGGTGGACGTCGAGCAGGACCACCTCGGGCCGGGTGGCCGTGATGACGGTGACGGCCTGGTCCACGTCGGCCGCCTCCCCGACCACCTCGACGCCGGTCCGGTCGGTCTCGCCGATCTCGGCCTGCACGCCGGCGCGGAACATCCGGTGGTCGTCGACGAGCACCACCCGGACGCGCCTGGTCTCTCCCGCGGGTGCGTTCTCCTCGGTCATGCTGCGTTCGCCGCCCTCTCCATCTCCAGCTCGACTTCCGTGCCGCCGTCGGGCGCGGACCGCAGCCGTGCGGTCCCGCCGTTGCGCTGCATCCGGCCGATGATCGATTCTCGTACGCCCATGCGGTCGTCGGGTACCGCGTCGAGGTCGAAGCCCGGCCCGCGGTCCCGTACGGACACGAACACCGTCCGTCCCTCGACCTCGGCGTAGACCTGTACCGGCCCGCCGTCGCCACCGTACTTGGCCGCGTTGACCATCGCCTCGCGCGCGGCCTGGACCTGCGCCGCCAGCCCCTCGTCGAGCGGGCAGTCGCCGACGACGACGACCTCGATCGGGACCCCGTGGTGGTCCTCCACCTCCGCTGCGGTCTTCTTCACTGCCTCCGCCAGGGTGGCGGGCTCCTCGGCCTCGTCCTTGCCGGTGCCCTCGGGCTTGTAGAGCCAGTTCCGCAGCTCGCGCTCCTGGGCCCGGGCCAGGCGGCGCACCTCGCCCGCGTCCTCCGCGCCCCGCTGGATCAGGGTGAGGGTGTGCAGCACCGAGTCGTGCACGTGGGCGGCGACCTCGGCCCGCTCCTGGGCGCGGATGCGCATCAGCCGCTCCTCGGAGAGGTCCTGGGTCATCCGGATCAGCCAGGGCCCGGCCAGCAGGGCGACCCCGACGAGGACGGCGAGGGTGGCGGTGAGGACGTTGCCCAGCTGGGCGGCGGAGCCCCGCACGACGATGAAGACGGTCAGCCCGACGCAGACCAGGACGACGCCCGCGAGCGCCCGGGCGGTCTGCAGGAGGCGTCCGTGCCGGCCGGCGGCCGCGTTCCAGTGGGCCCGGCGGGCGTTGTCGGCCTGCCGCCACACGAGGACCACCCCGGCCCCGACCAGCAGCGTCGGCCACACGTAGCGGCCGGACTCACCGCCGAGCTGGACCTTGGAGACGAAGATCCCGGCGCCGATGAACAGTGCGATCAGGGCGGCGATCTGCCCCCGGTCGGGTGTGCGCAGCCGGCGGCTCCCGTCGGCGAGCGTCTCGAAGAAGGTGCGGTTCCCGGCGCGGCCGCCGATGCCGAGCGGGACGAACACCCAGAAGGCCGCGTACAGCAGGACGCCGAGGCCGTCCCCGAACATGAACAGCCCGAGGAAGGCGAGCCGGACCCAGATCACGGGCAGCCCGAGGTGCCCGGCGAGCCCGCGCGCGACGCCGCCGAGCATCCGGCCGTCGGCGCTGCGGTAGAGCTTGCGCTGCGGCGCGGACTCGGGCGGGGGCTCCGGTGCGTGCGGGGTGCGGGGTGCGGCGGCTACGGGCATGCCACCGATGGTCACACGCGCGCGGGCGCCGCGGCATCAGGGCGTCCCCCCACTTGTGTGCGGGGGATATCAGGGTTGCGCCAGGGTCGGGCCCGGTGCCGCGGGCCGTCCGGGCCCGTCACCATGGACCCATGACCGAAGTACACGACTCCCCGCCCGCGGATCACGCGGTCCCGCAGGCACCGGCGGACCGGCCGCCCCTGCGCCGCGCCAAGCGCGACAAGGTGCTCGCGGGCGTGTGCGGGGGGCTGGGCCGGTACTTCGACCTGGACCCGGTGGTCTTCCGGATCTGCCTGGGCGTCCTCGCGGTCACCGGCGGCGTCGGCCTGATCTTCTACGGTTTCGCCTGGCTGCTGCTCCCGCCGGAGGGCGAGGAGGAGAGCGAGGCGAAGAAGCTGCTGACGGGACACGTCGAAGGGGCGACCCTGGCGGCGGTGTTCGCCGCCCTGGTGGGCTGCGCGCTGTTCCTGTCGATGCTGGACAACGGCGAGATGGCGGTCTTCTCGGTGCTGGCCGTGCTGGCACTGGGCGGGGCCTCGTACTGGTCGCAGCGGCGCCGGGTGTCCGCGGCCCCCGAGGCGCAGGCCCCCGCCTCGCAGCGGCCGGCGCACGCGCCCGCCCCGCCGGAGACGAAGGCGCCGCCCGCCCCCGGCGGCCCCTCATGGTGGCGGGACCCGCTGGTCAAGGACGGCACCACCGGCCCGGTCGGCGCGACGGGGTACCTGTGGGGGCCCGACGACGAGGCCGGCGCCGGTCCGGGCAGCACCCCGGCGGCTCCGGCCGCGCCCCTCGCCGCGAGCAGTCCGCGCGGCGGCATCGGGGGGCGGACGTTCGTGCTGGCGCTGCTGGCGGGGGCGGGCTCCGCCGCCGCCGTCTGGGAGGACGGGCCGCTCGGCCACGCCCTGCAGATCGGGCTCGCCTCGGCGCTGGCCGTCTTCGGCCTGGGCCTCGCCGTCAGCTCGGTCAAGGGGCGTACGGGCTTCGGCACCATCGTGCTCGCGGTGCTCACGGCCGGGCTGCTGGCGGGGGCGTCCGCGCTGCCCCGCGAGATCGGCACCGACTGGCGGCGGACCGAGTGGCGGCCGGCCGCGGTGGCCGACGTACGGCCCTCGTACGAGGCGGGCACCGGGCTGGCCACCTTGGACCTGAGCCGTCTGGACGTGCCGAAGGGCGCCACCGTGTCGGTCAGCGCCTCGCTGAAGGCGGGCCGGCTCAAGGTGATCGTGCCGCGGGAGGTGACGGCCGAGGCGGACGTCTCGGTCCGGCTGGGCGACATCCACATGCCCGGGGAGACCAGCCGGGACTTCCGGGTCCGCGGCGGCGGCGAGACCCAGGCGGCGACGCTGCCGCCCGCCGCCGGCACCGAGGCCGGCGGCACGATCGAGCTGCACCTGGACACGGGTGTGGGACAGGTGGAGGTGGCCCGTGCGGCGTCATGAGTTCCAGCCCGGACGGCTCCTGGCGGGGCTGGTCCTGATCACGGCGGGCGTGCTCTACCTGCTCGACGCGACCGGCGGGGCCGACCTGCCGTGGTTCCTGGTCATCCCGATGACCGTGGGCGGGCTCTCCCTGGCCGCGGTGCTCGGGCTGGTGACCTACGCCGTGCGCAGGGACCGGCGCGACCGGATCAGCGCGTCCAGCGACCAGGAGGACGCCCCGGCGAGGACCAGCGGGGTCCAGGCCATCAGGTAGACCAGGTCGTTGCCGTAGTAGTACGGGGTCACCGCCCAGGACACGGTGAGCCACAGGCTGAGCGAGATCAGGGCTCCGCCGACGGCCGCGACACGGGTCAGCAGCCCGGCGAGGACCCCGAGGCCGACCAGCAGCTCCCCGACGGCGATGGCCGTACCGAAGCCGACGGGGGACCTCAGCGCGAGGTCCACCATGGCGGGGACGGCGGAGCCGTCGCGCACCGCGCGCATCTGGTCGCCGATGGACCCGTCGCCGGCGGCGGCGAGGAACGCGGGGTCGGTCAGCTTGTCCAGGCCGGCGTAGACGAAGGTCGCGCCGAGGAAGATCCGCAGGGGCAGCAGCGCGTACGCGGCCGCGCGCTCCTTCAGCGGGGAGGGTTTCGACGGGGCGGCGTCAAGTACATCGGTTCGAGTCACGCGACATGTGTACCCCGATCACTCGGCCACGTCGACGGTACAGCGGTTGGATTCCACTCCTGCGGCGGTGACCACCTGGACGTCGACGCGGCCCGGTTCCACTTCCGCCGGGACGGGCACCGTCAGCACGGCGTCCGAGGGGTTGCTGAACCCGCCCGCCACCGGGACCAGCGGCACGTGCACGTGGACGGCGCCGATCCGCACCACCAGCCGGGCCAGCATCTCGGGGGTCTGCCCCCCGGGCGGCACGAAGCCCACGCCGCGGATCTCGATGTCGTCCCCGGGGCGGACGGCCGCGTCCAGGTCCCCCGGCTCGCGCCTGCGCACCACCGACAGCACCAGCGGGCGGCTGCCCTCCGCGTACTTGGCCGCCAGGTAGACGGCGGCCGACAGCGCCACCAGCAGGGCCAGCGCCCACGGCAGCCGCGGCAGCCGGTCCGGGAAGCGGGCCAGCGACACGGCCGCGTAGGCGAACACCACCGTCGAGACGAGCACGTACTGCGCGTCGGGGAAGCTGCCGCGTCCCGCGTCGTCGGTCAGCAGGTCCGCGCCGCGCGGCCGGTCGGCGGGCAGCTTCTGCAGCCGCTGGCCCATGATCCGTACGGAGACCACCCGGCGCACGAGCACGGCGACCGCCGAGGTCAGCGCGACCACCGCCAGCAGCGGCAGCGCCGCCCGGAGCGCGAGCCCCGCGTAGAGGGCCTCCCGTTCGGGACCTGGCGCCGAGGCGGCCAGCCGCAGCGCGGGCAGCAGCGCGGCGAAGGCGGTCAGCACCACCCAGGCGGTCGGGACGGCCTTCGAGGTCGACAGCCGGTTGTCCTCGCCGACGATCGGGGCCAGCAGCCCGCCGCGCACGGATTGGGCCCGGGCCGCGACGGTGAGGAGCCCGGCGAGCGCCAGGGCCGCGAGCAGCCCGGCGGTGCGGGCGGTGGACCAGCCGGTGCCCAGCGCGGTGCCGACCTGGACCACGAGCAGGACCCCGGCCGCGATCCACACGGCGAGCACGGCCCGCCGGGAGAACAGGTACAGCCAGGAGTTGCCGGCCTCCCGTCCCCGGTCGGCGACGGTGCGGGCCGACAGGGTCAGCTCGTCGGAGACCCACTGCCGGGAGGCGCCGAGGGAGTGGGCGACCGCGGACGGCACGCCCTGTCCCGCGGCGAACTCGTCGCGCTTCTCCAGGAAGGCGGCGACGGCCCGCCGGTGGCCCTCCCGTGCGCAGTCCTCGCAGGTACAGGCGGTGGTATGGGTACTTCGGGAGATCTCTTGGACAGCCACGTGCGTGCCGCCTCTCTGAACTACGGTGCGATGCCTGCGAATTGTGCACCACTGCGGCAGTGCTCCGGATTGCGCACGATGTCAGAGCAGGTGATTAACGGTTCATGATGTTGACGCCATCGGCCCGGCGGCCGTCTCCCGCAGCGGCTGGTAGTTCACCCAGGCGGCCAGATCGGACCCGAACCGCTCGCGCATGAGGACGGCTCCGCGGTGGTCGATGAGCACCGGTTTCCCCGCCGCCCGCGCGACCAGCTGCACCTGCGCCGCCCGCTCCGCGGCGATGAACCACCAGACCGCGGCGTCCACCGAGTCCCCCACCGTCAGCAGCCCCCGGTTGCGCAGGATCAGCGCCTTGTAGGGGCCCAGCGCCCGTCCGATCCGGTGCGGGTCCTCGGCGCCGGGGAACTCGTCGAGCAGCGCGTGGTCCTCGTAGAAGGCGCAGGCCTCCTGGGTGATCGGGGCGAGCAGCTCGCCGAGGGCCGCCAGCGCCCTGCCGTACGGGCCCTGCGTGCGCACGACGGCCACCGCCCCGGGCCGTTCGCGGTGGACCGCGGCGTGCACGGCGAAGGCCAGCTCGTTGACCCTGCGCTCCCCCTGGCGGACCCGGCCGTCCCCGTCGACCAGCAGCAGGTCCTCGGGGGTCAGCCGGGCGAAGGCCCGCCCGAAGGGGTTCACCCAGTAGCAGTCCTCGAACTCCGGGTCCCGCACGCTGACGTGTCCGGCCACCCCGTCCTCGTACCCGAGCCCGCCCAGCAGCCGCAGCGCCTCGGCGAGCCGCTCCCTGCGGTGCGCACGGACCTGTGCGGCGGTGGCGTGGACGGGCGGCATGTCGAAGCGCAGCCGCTCCACCGGCACGGGAGCCGGCGCCCGGGGCGGCACGGGAGGGGGCGCGGCCGCGGGGGCGCCCGCGCCGGCGGTCAGGGCTTCGGACTGGTCCGGCATGGCGCCTCCTTCGGTTCGCGGCGCAAGGTACCCCCGCCCCCGCGAAGTGGCCAGAGAAAGGGCGAAGCCGCCGCTCCGGGAAGGAGCGGCGGCTTCGCCTCGCGCACGGGTGGGGGCTACTCCCACTCGATGGTGCCCGGGGGCTTGCTCGTGCAGTCGAGGACCACGCGGTTCACGTCCGCGACCTCGTTGGTGATCCGGGTGGAGATCTTGGCGAGCACCTCGTACGGCATGCGCGTCCAGTCCGCGGTCATCGCGTCCTCGGAGGAGACGGGGCGCAGCACGATCGGGTGCCCGTAGGTGCGGCCGTCGCCCTGGACGCCGACGCTGCGGACGTCCGCGAGCAGGACGACCGGGCACTGCCAGATCTCCCGGTCGAGACCGGCGGCGGTGAGCTCGTGGCGGGCGATGGCGTCGGCCTCGCGCAGCAGGTCCAGGCGCTCCTTGGTGACCTCGCCGACGATGCGGATGCCGAGGCCGGGGCCCGGGAAGGGCTGGCGCTGGACGATCTCGTCCGGGAGGCCGAGCTCCTGGCCGACCATCCGGACCTCGTCCTTGAACAGCTGGCGCAGCGGCTCGACGAGCTCGAACTCGATGTCGTCGGGGAGGCCGCCCACGTTGTGGTGGGACTTGATGTTGGCGGTGCCGGTGCCGCCGCCGGACTCGACGACGTCCGGGTACAGGGTGCCCTGCACCAGGAAGGCGACCGCGGGGCCGTCCTCCTGGAGGATCTCCAGCTGGGCCTGCTCGAAGACGCGGATGAACTCGCGGCCGATGATCTTGCGCTTGGCCTCCGGGTCGGAGACGCCGGCGAGCGCGTTCAGGAAGCGCTCCTGGGCGTCGACGACCTTCAGCTGCACGCCCGTGGCGGCGACGAAGTCCTTTTCGACCTGCTCGGTCTCGCCCTTGCGCATCAGCCCGTGGTCGACGTAGACGCAGGTCAGCTGGGAGCCGATGGCCTTCTGCACGAGGGCCGCGGCGACCGCCGAGTCCACGCCGCCGGAGAGGCCGCAGATGGCGCGCTTGTCGCCGACCTGCTCGCGGATGGCCGCGACCTGCTCCTCGACGATGTTGCCGGTGGTCCAGGTGGGGGCCAGGCCGGCGCCGCGGTAGAGGAAGTGCTCCAGGATCTGCTGGCCGTGCGTGGAGTGCATGACCTCGGGGTGGTACTGGACCCCGTACAGCCGCTTCTCGTCGTTCTCGAAGGCCGCGACGGGGACCACGTCGGTCGACGCGGTGACGTGGAAGCCCTCGGGAGCCGCGGAGCAGGCGTCGCCGTGGGACATCCACACCGACTGGCTGTCGGGGGTGCCCTCGAAGAGGGTGGAGCCGGACCTGGAGACGGCCAGCGGGGTGCGGCCGTACTCGCGGGCGCCGGTGTTGTCGACCTGGCCGCCGAGGGTGACCGCCATCAGCTGGAATCCGTAGCACATGCCGAAGACGGGGACGCCGGCCTCGAACAGGGCGCGGTCTATGGCGGGCGCACCCTCCTCGTACACGGAGGACGGGCCGCCGGAGAGGATGATCGCCTTGGGGTCCTTGGCCAGCATCTCGGCCACCGGCATCGTGCTGGGGACGATCTCGCTGTAGACCCGTGCCTCGCGGACTCGGCGGGCGATGAGCTGGGCGTACTGGGCGCCGAAGTCGACGACGAGAACCGTGTCCGGGGCGCTGTCGTGGGCGGCGGAGGGTGCTTCTGGCACGGGGCGGCCTTCCGGCGGAAGAGGTGGCTGTTTTGTCGATTCTAACGGGGGAGCAGGGGGCGTCTTCGTCTCACCATCCGAACCCGCTTGGCCGGGACGGGGGCGGAAGGCCATAATCCCTTCCATGCGCGAGCAGCTGAGCTTCCTCTTTACCTATGGCACCGGTCGGTCCGGTCGCCATGGGTCCTCGTGATGCTCGCTTGAGCCGCTGACTTCCCAGAGCGCCCCGGTCCGACAGGACCGGGGCGCTCCGGCGTTCCCGCTCCTGTCGCCCCCGTCCACAGGAGAACGCCATGACGACCATGACTGCCACGACGGCGACTGCCACGACCATGACTGCCACGACCGCGAAGACCACCGCCCCCGAGCAGCTGATCGCCGACTCCCGCCGCCGCATCGACGCCCTCGACGACCGGATCATCGGGCTGATCCAGGAGCGGATGGCCGTCTCCGCGGTCATCCAGGAGACGCGCCTGTCCTCCGGCGGCCGCCGGGTGCACCTGTCCCGCGAGATGGAGGTGCTCTCGCACTGGAGCGGTGCTCTCGGGAAGCCCGGCACCACCCTGGCGATGACCCTGTTGGAGCTCTGCCGGGGCCGCGTCTGACCGGGGCGGCCGGGCTCCGTGACGCCTGTTCGTCACTCGTCCGGACCGTGACCGGCCCGACGGCCCTTCGTTGGTGGGGGTGTCCGCGCCAGCCAGGCGCGGGACCGCACCACCACGCGTGGCTCCGCCGGAGCGATGAGACGTGGGCCCCGTGGGGCGTACGTCGTGGGACCTCGCTCCTCGCGTGACCGGACGGCAGGGGACAGCAGCCCGGTCACTTCGTGGAGGACGGCCGGCCCGGGGGACGCCCCGGGCCGGCCGTTCTTCTTGCGCGCCGCCGCCCTGTGACGGACGACACACCCCTCCCGCGCGGATTCCGGTACAACCATCAGGGTTGAACACCTGTCACCTATGTACCTCGGTGGGTACCGCGCTCGGAGGGGGAGCGCGGTACCCACCGACGTCATTCGGCCGGTTCCGCCGTGCGCGGCGGCAGCTCGGGGACCGCGAGGAACGGCAGCCGCAGCGCGCCGAAGGCCTCCTCGGGCACCGCCGGGCGGGCCGGTTCCACCGCCGCGAGGCGGACGTACGCCGCGCCCTGCTCGGGCCGCTGGTCCTCCTCGCCCTTGTTGGGCCAGTACGACATCGCCCGCTCCGCCTGCGCCGTGATCGTCAGCGACGGGTTGACCCCGAGGTTGGCGGAGACGGCCGAGCCGTCCACCACCGAGATGCCCGGGTGGCCGTAGAGCCGGTGGTACGGGTCCACCACGCCCTCCTCCGCCGAGGCGCCGATGGGGCAGCCGCCGAGGAAGTGCGCGGTGAGCGGGGTCCCCATCAGCTCGCCGACGTTGCTGCCCGCGAAGCCGTTGATCTCCTCGGCGAGCAGGGTCGCGGCGCGGGTGGCCTCCGCGATCTGGACCGGGTTCGGGGCGCCGTGGCCCTGGCGGGCGGTGAGCAGGCCCTTCCCGATCCCGCCGGGCTTGCGGTAGGTCGTCAGGGAGTTGTCCAGCGACTGCATGACCAGGCCGATGATGGTCCGCTCCGACCAGCGCCGGTTGGACAGCGAGCGCGCCAGCTGGAGCGGGTGCCGGGCGGTCCGCCCCAGCCAGGCCCGGACCCGGTGCGGGGCGAAGGGGACCTGGAGGACGGTCATGAACCCCATCGCGTTGGAGCCCTTGCCGTAGCGGACCGGTTCGATGTGGGTGTCGGCGTTGGGGTGCACCGAGGAGGTGATCGCCACGCCGCGGGTGAAGTCGGCCCGGCCCTCCCCGCCGTGCCGCTTGCGGTAGCGGCGGTCGGAGGTCTGTGCGCCGACCAGGCCTTCGGAGTTGGTCCGGGTCAGCTCGCCGAGCCGCCCGGACAGCCGCGGCAGCTCGCCCCGGTCCCGCATCGTGTGCAGCAGGGTCTGGGTGCCGTACGTGCCCGCCGCGACGACCACGTACCGGGCGCGCAGCACCTTCGAGCGGCCGGAGCGACGGCCGTCGGTGGGCACCGTGCGGATGCGGTGGCCGCCCCCGGGGTGTTCGGAGAGGGCGGTGACCGTGGTCATCGGGTGGATGACGGCGCCGGCGCGCTCGGCGAGGTGGAGGTAGTTCTCGTTCAGGGTGTTCTTCGCGCCGTGCCGGCAGCCGGTCATGCACTCGCCGCACTCGCTGCACGCCGTGCGGGCGGGGCCGGCGCCGCCGAAGTACGGGTCGGCGACCTCTTCGCCGGGCCGGGCCTTCGCGTGCCCGTCGGCGTCCTCGCCGTCGCCGAAGAAGACGCCGACCGGCGCCATGTGGAAGGAGTCCGCCACGCCCATCTTCTCGGCGGCCGCCTTCAGGTGGACGTCGGAGGGGGTCACGGTCGGGTTGAGGCGCACTCCGAGCATCCGCCTGGCCTGGTCGTAGTACGGGGCGAGCTCGTCCCGCCAGTCCGTGATGCCCGCCCACTGCCGGTCCTCGAAGAAGGCGGCGGGCGGCACGTACAGGGTGTTGGCGTAGTTGAGCGAGCCGCCGCCCACCCCGGCGCCCGCGAGCACCATCACGTTGCCGAGCAGGTGGATGCGCTGGATGCCGTACAGCCCGAGGGCCGGGGCCCAGAGGTAGTTGCGCAGGTCCCAGCTGTTCTTCGGCAGGCTCTCGCGGGTGAAGCGGCGACCGGCCTCCAGGACGCCGACCCGGTACCCCTTCTCGGTCAGGCGCAGGGCCGAGACCGCGCCGCCGAAGCCCGATCCGATGACGACGACGTCGTAGTC
The DNA here is from genome assembly GCF_042716505.1 of Streptomyces sp. NPDC058674. NCBI lineage: Bacteria > Bacillati > Actinomycetota > Actinomycetes > Kitasatosporales > Streptomycetaceae > Streptomyces > Streptomyces sp. NPDC058674. The sequence goes on along the minus strand of NZ_JBHXSC010000060.1, from coordinate 13,350 downwards.
GTAGGCCGGGTCGTCCCTGGCGTCCCTGCCGTCCCTGCCGTGCTCGTGCTGGTGCTCGTGCTGGTGCTCGTTCGACACGGCTGGCCCCTAACGCAGTCGGAGTGCCTTCATGACCTTGAGGCTGCGGGTCATGAACGCCGCGTACTTCTCGTCGTCCATGCCCAGCGAGGGCGCCATCGGCAGGAGCCGCTGGTGGGCGACGGTCTGGGCCTCGGTGTACTTCAGGATGCCCTCGGAGCCGTGGCGGCGGCCGAGGCCGGATGCCTTCATACCGCCCATGGGCGCCTGGGCGCTGCCGTAGGCCGGGGCGTAGCCCTCGTTGATGTTGACGGTGCCGGTGCACAGGCGGGCGGCGACGGCGTGGCCGCGCCGGGAGTCCTTGGTCCAGACGCTGGAGTTGAGGCCGTAGGGGGTGGCGTTGGCCTGGGCCACGACCTCGTCCTCGTCGGTGAAGCGGTAGAGGGAGACGACCGGTCCGAAGGTCTCCTCCCCGCACACCGCCATCGGCGCCTCGACGCCGTCGAGGATGGTGGGCTCGTAGAAGAGGGGGCCTATGTCGGGGCGGGCGGTGCCGCCCGCGACGAGGACGGCCCCCTTGGCGACCGCCTCGTCCACGTGCCGCTGTACCGTCTCCAGCTGGCGTTCGCCGGCCAGTGAGCCCATGTCGGCCCCGTAGGCGAGGGAGCTGCCCAGCCGCATGGCCCTGGTACGGGCGGCGAAGCGCTCGACGAAGGCGTCGGCTATCGAGGCGTGGACGTAGAGCCGCTCGATGGAGATGCACAGCTGCCCGGCGGAGGAGAAGCAGGCGCGGACGGCCCCCGCGGCGGCCTTCTCCACGTCGGCGTCGTGCAGGACGAGCATGGCGTTCTTGCCGCCGAGTTCGAGGGAGACCCCGATGAGGCGGTCGGCCGCCCCCCGGGCGACCTCTCGGCCCGTGCGGGTGGAGCCGGTGAAGGAGACGTAGTCGGCGTGCCGGACCACCTCGGGACCGACGACGGGGCCCTCGCCGAGGACGATCTGGAAGACCTCGGCGGGCAGGCCGGCCTCGATCAGCAGGTCACGGGCCCACAGGGCGGTGAGCGCGGTCTCGGTGTCGGGCTTCATCACGAGCGCGTTGCCGGAGACGAAGGCGGGCAGCGCGTCGCCGACCGAAAGCTCCAGGGGGTAGTTCCATGGCGCGATCTGGCCGACGACTCCGCGCGGCTGGCGCAGTTCGGTGACCTTGGTCAGGGTGGGCACGGCCCCGGTGTGGCCCTTGGGCCGCAGGTACGAGGGCGCCTTGCGGCCGTAGTGCCGGGCGGCGATGGCGACCGCCTGGACCTCTTCGTGGGCGTGCAGCCGGGCCTTGCCGGTCTCCAGCTGTATGAGGTCGAGCACCTCGGCCTGCCGGGCGAGGACCAGGTCGTGGAAGCGGAGCAGCACGGCGGCGCGCCGGCGCACCGGGACGGCGGCCCAGGCAGGCTGGGCCGCGCGGGCGCGGTCGAAGGCCTCCGCGACGTCCTCGGGGCTGGACTCGGGGAGCTCGGCCAGCCTCTCCCCGGTGAAGGGGGTGTGGTTGGCGGTCCGGCCGGAGCCGATCACCCCGCGGGTGAGCCGGGCGACCAGGTCGGGGGTCACCACGTCGGCGGCGGTGCGGACGCCCGCCGGGGCGGGGGCGACCGGATTGGTGGGCTGCGGTGCGGTCCGGAGGAGGGCGGCGGGGGCCTGCGAGTCCGTCATGGCGGTGAGCGTATTGCGCGCGCGAGCCTTTGGGTACCCGCGGGTAACCAGTTTTTGCCTTTTCCGCCAGTGATCGCTGGCAGGATCGCGCGGATCGGCGGGATCAGTTCCCGGCGGGGGGCGGCTCCCAGCCGCTGAGCACGATGTCGAACTGCTGCTGGGTGGTGCTCCAGTCGGCGGCGGGGCTCGACATGTAGACCGCGTACTCGGTGTCGTCCGGAGCGATGTACATCTGCTCGATGGCCCGGCGCGGTCCGGGGTGCGCCACCTTCTCGGTCCACGTGAACTCCCAGCGCGCGGCCCGGACGCTGTCCCGGAAGGTGTTCTGGTTCAGCCGCAGCCTCTGGTAGTCCGTCCGCTTCTGCACCTGCTTCTCCAGGTCGAGCAGGTGCGCGTACGGGTTCACGTGGTCCGGGCTGGGATCGGCGGCGATCCTGATGAAGTGCTTCCCGTTGTCCGGGGTGTAGTCGATCTGGTCGCCGTCCATCTGGCGCGTCCACCCCTCGGGGACGAACAGCGTGAACCCCGCCGGGTCGGTGACCCTGCTCCAGCCCGCCGGCGGTGTCGCCTTCGGCTTCCCGTCGCCGCCCGGCTCCGGCCGGTCGGAGGCGCTCGCGTTCTTGTCCGCGCCGCCGCCCTTCTCCGCGTCGCCGGTGTACTTGAGGACCCCGAAGACACCGCCGCCGCCGAGCAGCGCCGCCACCAGGGCCACCGCCGCGGCGCGCCTGACACGGCCCGCGGCGGGCTCGCGGCCGGCGGGGGCGCCGCCCGGCTCCCGGAGGGCGGCCGTCGGTGCGACGTCCCCGGGCGGCGCGGTCGGGGCGTGCCGCGCCGCCGGGACCTGCCCGCCCTCCGAGGCCCCGGCGGTCCGGCCGGACGGCGGGGCGTGCCGGTCGGCGGCGTCCGGCGCGTCGTGGCCGTCCCGGGCCGAGGCCAGCTCCTCCGTGGTCACCGGGCGCGTGGGCACGTACGCCTGCGCCGCCTTCGGCTCCCGGCCCTCCATCGCCTCCATCAGCATCCGCTCGGCCTCCATGGCCGAGGGCCGCTCGGCCGGATCCTTGCGCAGCAGGGCCGTGATGACCGGACCCAGCGCCCCGGACTGGCGCTGCGGCGGCGGCTCGTCGTTGACCACGGCCTGGAGGCTGGAGATCGGCGAGGTGCGGCGGAACGGCGAGCGGGCCTCGACGGCCGTGTACAGGGTGGCGCCCAGCGACCACAGGTCGGAGGCGGGGTCGGGGGCCCCGCCGGTGACCCGTTCGGGAGCCAGGTAGTCGATGGAGCCGACGATCTCGCCGGTGCGCGTGATGGACGAGTCGCCCTCGATCGCGGCGATCCCGAAGTCCGTGAGCAGGACCCGGCCGTCCTTGGCGAGCAGCACGTTGCCGGGCTTCACGTCGCGGTGCAGGACGCCGACGGCGTGGGCGGCGCGCAGCGCGCCCAGGACGTGCAGCCCGATCCTGGCCGCCTCGCGGGGCTCGATCCGCCCCGCCGCCTTGGCCGCCTCGGCCAGCGAGGGGCCGTCGATGTACTCCATGACGATCCACGGGCGGTCGTCGTGCTCCAGCACGTCGTGCACGGTGACCACCGCCGGGTGCTGGATGCGGGCCGCGGCCCGCGCCTCCTTCTGCGTCCGGGCGTGCAGGACGTCCCGGTCGGCCTGGGCCACGTACAGACCCGCCGTCAGTTCCTTGACGGCGACGCTCCTGTGGAGCAGCTCGTCATGTGCGCGCCATACCTTGCCCATGCCGCCGCGGCCGATCGGCTCGATGAGTCGGTACCGGCCCGCGAGCACGGCGCCCCCACCTGTCTGCTGTTCCACGAAACCCCGCCGCTCTCCGCACTTCAGGCCAGATTACGGAGCACACGGCCCCTGCGCGTACCGCCCGGGCGGCTGGAGACACCACTGTGACGCAATCGCCGTACTGATCGACCGTCAGCGGCGCCTCAACCGCCCGCCCGGTAACTCGCCGTGGCCTTCTCGAAGACCTCGGTGACCTTGCTCTGCTCGTCCTCCGGACCGGTGACGAGGACGACGTGGTAGCTGCCGCCGAGCGCGACGACGAAATTGCGGGCGAAGACGTTGCGGCCGGTGCCGTCGATCCAGGTGTACCGGGCGGTGACGCGCAGCTGCTGACCCACCGTGGTCTTCTTGATGTCCCCGACCGAGGACCAGGTGGAGCTGCGGTAGGGGTTGAGCTCCGGCTCCTTGTCCTTCTGGTAGGTCTGCGGGTCCGGGTTCCCCTCGACCTTGTCGCGGCCGGGGACCACGGTGAGGACGAACTGGCCCTGGGTGAAGCGCACCTGACCGGCCTCGTTGATGCCGTTGCGGTCCCAGCCGTCGGGCACGGCGATCTGGAAGTGCTCCGGGTCCTGCTGCACGGTGTAGCCGGACGGCGCAGGGAGGGGGGCCGCCGTCGCCGGCGGTGTGGTCGTCTGGGGCGCCGGCTTCGACTCCGGTGTCCCGCTGGGGGTCTGGGACGGGCTCGGGCTCTGCTTCTGCGGCGCCGGCGCGGGGCCGGCCCGGTCGGGCCCCGGCGCGCGGGGCATGAACAGCATGGCGTACCCCACCGCCCCGGCCAGCAGCACCAGGACGCCCAGGAGCAGACTGCGGCCGAGCGCGCGGGGCTTGCGGGGGGCCGCGGGATTGCGGTGCCGCCCGTGGAGTTCACCCCGGCGGCGTACGGCCGGCAGCCGCGCGGGGTCCGGTTCGGGCATCGGGAGCAGGTGGAAGCCCGCGTCCGGCTCGGGGGCGGACCGCACCAGCGAGCGCAGCCAGCCGCGCAGCTCCTCGAAGTCGGGCCGCTCCGTGGGGTCCTGGCGCAGCAGCGACTCCACGATCGGGCGCAGCGCGCCGCACTCCTCGGCGAAGGCGGGGGGCTCGGCGCACACCATCTCGACCAGCTCGGCGACGCTGTCCTCGGGGTAGGGGGCGTGCCCCTGGACGGCCCGGTACAGCAGGGCGCCGAGCGCCCAGAGGTCGGTGGCCGGGCCCACGGGGGCGGCCAGCTGCCAGTGCCCCTGGACGGGGCCGGCCTGCTCGGGGGCCCAGCGCTCGGTGACGGCCCCGACGACGGCCATCCGCGTCTGCCGGGCCCGCTCGGCGTCCAGCCCGGTACGCGGACCGTCCCAGCCGGCGGTGCTCGGACCCGGCGCGTGCGGGGCTGGTGCGTGCGGGTCTGGTGCGTGCGGGTGGTGCGGTGCCGTCGGGCTCAGCGCGTCCGGCCGTACCGGCGCGGAGGGCTCCGGTCCGGAGGGTGCCGGTCCGGGGCGGCGCGCGACGGCCGCTCCCGGGCCCTGCGGGGCCTCGGCCTGCCGGTACCCCTGGGGCAGGGCCAGCTGCGCGGGCAGCGGGGTCTCCTGGTGCGGCGGGGGCAGGGGCCGCGCGTGGGCCTGCGGGTCGCCGGCGTACGGCTGTGCCGGGACGCCGGGCCGGAGGGCCGGGTCCTGCGCGGGCTCGGGCCGCGGGGCCGCCAGGGACTGCGGTTCCGGTGCGGGCGGGAGGGCCTGCCGGCGGGGGGTCGCACCGTGCCAGGGGGCGGGGGCGCCGCTGCCGGTACCGTCGTCCGGCCCCGCACCCGCCCCCGCACCCGTGGGCGTCCCCGGACCGGCGTCCGGTCCTCCGTACGGGTACGAGTACCCCTGCGGCAGGTTCGACCCCTCGGGCCGCGGTTGCGGAACGGCCTTGCGCTGCTCGGTGACCCGGGCGGCGGCGGCCTGCGCCCCGGCCCGGTAGGCGGCGATGGCCCCGGCCCGTGCGACGGCCTTCGGGTCGGGCCGCTCGGCCCGCTCCTCCGGGCGTCCGGGGGTGATGTGGTCGTTGTAGCGCGGCCCGGTGTCGTACCCCGGGGCCACCAGCGGCGCGTACCCGGCATCGGGCATCGGCCCGGGAGACGGCGCCGGGGACGGTTCGGCGGCCCGGAAGCCCGCGTCGTGCTCGGCGCTCCCCCCGAACTCCGCGTCCGCGTCGGGGCGCAGACCCGGGGCAGGACGCAGACCCGCCTCAGGGCCAAGGCCCGAATCCGAGCGCAGACCCGCCTCGGGGCGCAAGCCCGGGTCCGGGTCCGGGCCCGTCATGGCGGTCCAGGCGCCGCCGGCGCGGGGGTGACGCCCGGCCTCCGGCCGTCCCGCGTGTCCCGCTGGGTACGGCCCGGCCGCCGGGCCCCGGTCCGCTCCCGGGACCGCGGCGCGCCCGGCACCGGCACCGGCTTCCAGGCCGGGGCCGGGGTATGGCTCCGGGGGGTGGCTCCCGCCGCCCCAGCCCGCGGGGCCGGGGCCTGGGCCGGCACCGGCACCGGGGTACGGGCCGGGGTCCAGGCCGGGCCCGGGGTACGGCTCCGGGGGGTGGCTCCCGCCGCCCCAGCCCGCGTCAGCGCTGTCGGTGCCGCGCGGGACGGGGTCGTAGCCGCACAGGGCCTCCTCCGCCGCGCCCGCCGCCAGCCCGGTCAGCACGACTCGCCCGTCGTCGCAGACCAGCACCGTCCGGACGGTGATGTTCCGGTGGGTCCAGCCGTGCGCGTGCAGCACGCGCAGCGCGGTCAGCACGTCCGACGCCACTTCCGCCGCCCGGTAGGGACTCAGCGGCTCGTCCGCGATCAGCGCGGCCAGCGGCCTGGCCGGGACCAGTTCGCTGACGATCCACAGCGACCCGCCCTCGGAGAACACGTCGAAGACCTGGTCCAGCCGGGGGTGGTCCGGAATCGCGGCCGCCGCCTGCGCCGCCTCGATGGCGCGCCGGACGGCCGGCAGGTCCGCGGCACCGCCGCGTCCGGCGGCCGGGGCGGCGCGGTGGCCGTCGAGCAGCTCCGCGTCCACGACCTCGGGCAACGGCACCTGCCGTACCAGGACTTCTTGGCCGCTGCGCGTGTCGAAGGCCCTGGTCTCCACCAGCTCGTACTCGTCCGACGGAGGCAGCGGCAGGCGGTAGCGGTGGGCCAGAATCCGGCCCGCGTACTCCTCCACGTCGCCTCCCCCGAGTGCGCCGGGCCCCTGTGACCCGCTGACACGATACGACGCGCGGGCCGCCCGCGTCCCGAGGTCAGCCGACCGGCTGGAAGGTCGCGTAGGCCGTGTTGCGCATCTGCGTGCACTCGGCGCCGTCCCACTGGTCGGCGGCGCAACTGATCATGATCGCGTAACCGTGCTTCGCATCCATCTTGAAGCCCCGGTTGAGCACGCGGACCTTGATGCCCTGCTGCTCCCGCTCGAACTCCCAGTCCGCGACGGTCGGATACCCCCGGTAGTCCACCGAGTCCACCCGGATGTGCCGGTACTTCTCGCTGCTGGCGGCGGTGCCCGCGACGGAGGCGAGCCACGCGGCCTTGGCGTCGTTGCCCGGTTTCGAGGTGAAGTCGACCTGAATGCGCGGGAATCCGCCGTCGCGGCTGTATATGCCGCCGGAGTTCTGGCCCGCCGTGCCCGTCCGGTGGAAGCCCGCGGGCATCGCCATCGAGAAGTGGAACCCGGGCTCGGTCAGCTGGGCGTACCCCGCGGGGAGGCTGCCGTCCCCGCCACCCGGATTGCCGCCCTGGCCCTGGCCCTGATCCTGACCTTGCCCCTGCCCTTGGCCCTGATCGGTGCCGGGAGTCTGGCCCTGGCCTTGGCCCTGACCCTGACCCTGCGCGGCCCCGCCGGCGGGATCGCCGCCCGGCTGGCCCGTGTGGGGCGAGGCGGGCGGGGAGCCCTGCGGGTCGGCGCGGCCCGGGGAGGGGCTGGCGGACGCGGCCGGGGTGGGCTTGTCGCCGCCCTTGCCCTCGGCCTTGCGGCCGTCCTTGTCGTCGCCGCTGACCATGTATCCGATGAGGGAGCCGACCGCCGCCAGCACCACGACCACCGCGACGATCGCGAGCACGATCGTGCGGCGCGGGACGACATCGGTGAGCGGCGCCGCGACCGGCGCCGACTTCGGCTGCCTGGCCCCAGGCCCGGTCCCGGTCGCGGGTCCGGGCGCTTCCGCGGCCGTGGCCGTGGCCGCCGCCGTGACGGCCGCCGCCTTGCGGGCCGACTTCAGCGCGGCGCGGGCCCGCTCGCGCTGCTCGCGCTCGCGCTGCTCGCGCTCCTTCTTCGCCGCCTTCTCGGCGGTCTTGGCCGCCTTTTCGGCCGCGGCCGTCTCGGCGGCCTGCTTGGCGTCCGCCAGCGATATCTGCCGGGTCTCCTCGGCGGTCGGGGAGGCGGGGGGAGCCGGCTCGGGCTCGGGGGCCTCGACGACGGCGGTCAGCATGGCCCGTGCCCGGACGTCGTCGAGCCGGTGGGCCGGGTCCTTGGCGAGCAGGCCGTAGATGACCTCGGTGAGCGGGCCCGCGTTCTTGGGCGGGTCCACCGGCTCGGTCATCACCGCGGTCAGGGTCGCGAGCGCGGAGCCCTTGTCGTACGGGGGCACGCCTTCGACCGAGGCGTAGAGCAGGCCTCCGAGCGACCACAGGTCTGCGGGCGGGCCGGGCTTGTGGCCGCGGGCCCGCTCCGGGGAGATGTACGAGGGTGCGCCGACCAGCATCCCGGTGGAGGTGACGGAGGGGTCGCCCTCGACCTGTGCGATGCCGAAGTCGGTGAGGACGACGCGGCCGCCGTTGCCGGCGATGAGCACGTTGGACGGCTTCACGTCCCGGTGCAGGATGCCCTGGCGGTGCGCGGCCCGGAGCACGTCGAGCACGGCGAGGCCGACCTCCGCGGCCCGACGGGGCGTCAAGGGGCCGTTGTCCCGGATGAACTCGGCGAGCGACGGCCCTTCGATGAGCTCCATGACGATCCAGGGGCGGCCGTCCTCGTCGACCACGTCGTAGACCGTGACCGCGCCTCCGCTGCGGATGCGGGCGATCGCCTTGGCCTCGCGGAGCGTGCGGGTGATGAGCCGGCGCTTCTCGTCCTCGTCGACCCCGGTGCTGAAGCGGAGCTCCTTGACGGCGACGGTGCGGCCCAGGATCTCGTCCTCGGCGCGCCAGACGGTACCCATCCCGCCCTTGCCGAGCACGGCGCCCAGCCGGTACCGCCCGGCCAGCAACCGTCCTTCGTCCTTGCCCCCGGCGCCCGTCGGGCCGGAGCCCCTCTTCGCTTCCTCGGGTCCGTCGGAGGCCGCGGCCGTCCCGGCCGCCGTCCCCTTCGCGAACCGCGACTTCACCACCGGCGGCGCGGCGTCCTCCACCACGGGGGTGGCCACCGGCGTCGCGGCGTCCTCCACCACGGGCTTCGCGGCCGGTTGCGGCTTCGGGTCCTTCGCCGACCGCGGCTTCGAGGCCGGCGTCGCGGCGTCCTCCACCACGGGCTTCGCCGCAGGCGCCACCGCATCCGCCGCCGACTCGGCGGCGGGCTCCGGCTTCACGCCCCCGGACTTCCCCGAAGCCGAAGCCGGGTCCGAATCCGGGGCCGGGGTCGAAGCCGAAGCCGGGTCCGCATCCGAGGCCGGGGCCGGGGCCGAGCCCGAGCCCGGGTCGGCAGCCGCGACGGTCGGCGCGTCCTTCGTCAAACGCGGCTTGGCCGCAGGCGATCCGGCGTCCCCGCCCGACCCCCCCGAAGCACCGTCCTCACCTTTCGCCGCAGGCGTCACGGCATCCTCCACCACGGGCTTCGCCGCGGCCGGCCCGGTAGGCGCTGCGTCGGTGTGCTCCGGCTTCGACATGCGTCCCCTCTGCGATCGTGCCGCCGGCTCCAGCGGCGCGGGCAGCGGCCGGGGTCCGCGGTAACCCGCCCCGGCAAGCCCCTCATTGTTCCTCACTCCGCAACGGACGGACCCCCCGGGTCTGCGGTTCCCCTTTCCGGATGCCGGAGTTACAACGGAACGATGTCGGGCGCCCCCAGACGCGCCGCGTCGGCGGTCTGGTCGTCGGGCTGTCGCTGCGATTCCCGTTCCGCCTGTACCCGTTTTTCGTAGTGCTCCACTTCCTTCTCGACCTGTTCCTCGTCCCATCCCAACACCGGCGCCATCAACTCGGCGCACTCGCGCGCCGACCGCGTCCCGCGGTCGAAGGTCTCGATCGAGATCCGCGTCCGCCGCGTCAGCACGTCGTCCAGGTGGCGCGCGCCCTCGTGCGAGGCGGCGTACACGATCTCCGCCCGGAGGTAGTCGTCCGCCCCCGACAGCGGTTCGGCCAGGCCCGGGTCACGCGCGATCAGGTCCAGCAGCTCCTCCGCCAGGGACCCGTACCGGTTCAGCAGGTGCTCCACCCGGACCACGTGCAGCCCGGTCCGTGCCGCGATCCGGGCCCGACCGTTCCACAGCGCCCGGTACCCCTCCGCCCCCACCAGCGGCACGTCCTCCGTCACGCACTCGGCGACCCGCTGGTCCAGCGCGTGCACGGCCTCGTCGACGGCGTCCTTCGCCATCACCCGGTACGTCGTGTACTTGCCGCCGGCGACGACCACCAGCCCCGGCACCGGGTGCGCGACCGTGTGCTCCCGGGAGAGCTTGCTCGTCGCGTCGGACTCCCCGGCCAGCAGCGGGCGCAGCCCCGCGTACACCCCCTGGACGTCGTCGCGCGTCAGCGGCACCGCGAGCACCGAGTTCACGTGCTCCAGCAGGTAGTCGATGTCCGCGCTGGACGCCGCCGGGTGCGCCTTGTCGAGGTCCCAGTCGGTGTCCGTGGTGCCCACGATCCAGTGCCGCCCCCACGGGATGACGAACAGCACCGACTTCTCCGTCCGCAGGATCAGCCCGGTGCTCGAATGGATGCGGTCCTTCGGGACCACGAGGTGGATGCCCTTGGACGCCCGGACGTGGAACTGTCCGCGCTCCCCGATCAGCGCCTGGGTGTCGTCCGTCCACACCCCCGTGGCATTGACGACCTGCTTCGCGCGGATCTCGTACTCGCCGCCGCCCTCGACGTCCTGCACCCGGGCGCCGACCACCCGCTCGCCCTCGCGCAGGAAGCCGACCACCCTCGCCCGATTGGCGCAGTGCGCCCCGTACGCGGCGGCGGTGCGCACCAGCGTGGCGACGTACCGCGCGTCGTCCATCTGGGCGTCGTAGTACTGGAGGGCCCCCACGAGCGCGTCCTTGCGCAGGGCCGGGGCCACCCGCAGGGCCCGCTTGCGCGACAGGTGCCGGTGCGTGGGCAGGCCGCGCCCGTGCCCGCCGGAGAAGGACATGGCGTCGTACAGGGCGACGCCCGAACCGGCGTACAGCCGCTCCCAGCCCTTGTGCTGCAAGGGGTACAGGAAGGGCACCGGCTTCACCAGGTGCGGAGCGAGCCGCTCCAGCAGCAGGCCGCGCTCCTTCAGCGCCTCCCGCACGAGGGCGAAGTCGAGCATCTCCAGGTACCTGAGGCCGCCGTGGATCAGCTTGCTCGACCGGCTGGAGGTCCCGGACGCCCAGTCCCGCGCCTCCACCAGGCCCGTCGAGAGGCCTCTGGTCACCGCGTCGAGCGCGGTGCCCGCGCCCACCACGCCCGCGCCGACGACCAGCACGTCCAGCTCCCGCTCCGCCATCCGGGCGAGGGCTTCGGCGCGCTGCACCGGTCCCAGTGTCGCTGTCCTCACGGCTGCCTCCCGTTGGTGCGGGTCTACCCCGCTTCGTGCGGGTGATCCCGCTCACACCACCCGTTCATGATTCTGACCGCCCCTCCCCACATCAGCCACCGCCTGTGGACAACACAAGAACGGCCCGCGCCTCAGAATGCGACATATCTGTCATATATACGCCTAGTCTGACATTGCGCCAGCTCCCCTCCAGTTCCCCCTGTCCACAGGGCTTGCGCACGCATCCCCCTCATGTCAGGGAAGGGACCGCACCCCCATGCCCGCAGATCTCGCCGTCATCGGACTCGGCCATCTCGGCCTCCCCCTCGCCCAGGCGGCCGTCGCCGCCGGTATCGAGACGGTCGGCTACGACAGCGGTCCGGTCACGGACTCCACCCTCACTGCGGCCGAGGTCCGCCGCATGTCGGCGGCCGGCTTCCGGGTCGCCACCGACCCGGCCGAACTCGGCCGGGTCCGCACCGCCGTCATCTGCGCGCCCACCCAGCTCGGCGCCGACCGCGCACTCGACCTCGCCGCCGTCGGCGAGGCCGGCCGCGCCCTCGCCGCCCGGCTGCGCGCGCACACCACCGTGATCCTCGAATCGGCCGTCCATCCGGGCGTCACCGAGGACTACCTCCGCCCGATCCTCGAAGAGGGCTCCGGGCTGCGGGCCGGCCGGGACTTCCACCTGGCCTACTCCCCCAGCCGCCTCGACCCGGGCAACCGCACGCACGGCATCTCCAACACCCCCAAGGTCATCGGCGGCCTCACCCCCGCCTGCACCGAGTCCGCGCACGCCTTCTACGCCCGGCTCGCCGAGAAGGTGGTCCGCGCCCGCGGCCTGCGCGAGGCCGAGACCGTACAGCTCCTGGAAACCAACTACCGGCACGTCAACATCGCCCTCATGAACGAGATGGCGGTCCTCTGCCACGACCTCGGCGTCGACCTCTGGGACGTCATCCGCTGCGCCGAGACCAAGCCGTACGGCTTCCAGGCCTTCCGCCCCGGCCCCGGAGTCGGCGGCCACGGCGTCCCCCTGGACCCGAACTACCTCCCCCACACCACCCGCACCCCGGGCCACCCCCTGCGCATGGTCGGCCTGGCCCAGGAGATCAACAACCGGATGCCGCAATACGTCATCCAGCGCTCCGCCACCCTGCTGAACGAGCACGGCAAGTCCGCCCGCGGCGCCCGCGTCCTGCTCCTCGGCGTCACCTACAAGCCCGACCTCGCCGACCAGGAGGGCTCCCCGGCCCGCGAGATCGCCAGCCGCCTCATCGACCTGGGCGCGCTGATCAGCTACCACGACCCCTACATCACGGGATGGCGCGTCCGGGACCAGCCGGTCCCCCGCGCGGAGTCCCTGTACGAGGCCGCGGCCAACGCCGACCTGACCATCCTGCTCCAGCACCACCGCACCTACGACCTGCAAGGACTGGCGGTGAAGGCCCAGTTGCTGCTGGACACCCGCGGTGCCAGCCCGGCGGGCGCCGCGCACCGCCTCTGAGGCCGCGCAAACCCCCCTGTGGATGTCCGGGACGGGTGCTAGCCTGCGGCGTCACTTATCTCGCACTTATGGCCTACGGGCACGCGTGCGCCCGAATTCCCTGGGGGGGATTTCCCATGGCTCAGAACTTCCAGCCGCCCGCACCCGACTCCTACACCGCGGCCCCCGCCCCGGCCCCGGTCCGCGCGGGCAACATCGGCCTCGGCATCGCCGCCGCCGTCGTCACGGCCCTGGTCGCGGCGGGCGCGTACGGCGGCATCATGAACGCCATCGACCGCCAGGTCGGCTACGCCGCGGTCGCCGTCGGCCTCCTCGTCGGCCTCGTCGCGGGCAAGGTCGGCGGCAGGAACCCGGTCCTGCCCGTGGTCGCCGCCGTGCTGTCGATCGGCGCCGTCTACCTCGGCCAGCTGTTCTTCATCGCCCTCGCGCTCTCCGACTTCGCCCACGTCGGCCTCGCCGACATCCTGGGCGACCCGGGCATCGGCGGCCTGAACGACATCTGGAAGGAGGCGTCCGAGCCCATGGACTACCTCTTCCTCGGCATCGGCGGCTTCGTCGCCTTCGGCGCCGCCAAGAAGGTCACCGACTGACCTCGGCGCCCCGCGTACGCCGGAGGGGCGGGGCCCCCGGGCGGGGGGCCGCCCCCCCCGGGGCGGGGCGGGGGGGGGGGAACGGGCGGT
>NZ_JBHXSC010000059.1:0-44923 GCF_042716505.1 Streptomyces sp. NPDC058674 | reverse complement strand
AACACCTTCTCCTCCATCGGAGCCTTCCTCCTCGGCGCGTCCACCCTGCCGTTCTTCTACAACGTGTGGAAAACCGCCAAGTACGCCCCCCGCGTGAGCGTCGACGACCCGTGGGGCTACGGCCGCTCCCTCGAATGGGCCACCTCCTGCCCGCCGCCGCGGCACAACTTCGTCACCCTGCCCCGCGTCCGCTCCGAGGGCCCGGCCTTCGACCTCCACCACCCCGAGATCGCGGCCCACGACCCCGGCAAGCACGGGAAGCGCGACATCCTCGACGAACCCGGCGCGGCCACCCATGAGGGGCCCGACGCCGGACGGAGCGTCTGACGGTGGGCGCGGCGGGACGGGCGGGACGGCAGGGGCGGCCCGATCCGCGGCCCCCGGGCGCGCCGAGGCCGCGGCGGGTGGCCCGCAGGGAGGCCGCCGAGGGTCTGGTCCGGCTCGAGGGATACCTGTGGAGCGAGCGGGCCCGGGCCGAGGGCGCCGAGGCGGGCCGTGCCTTCGCCGGTCGGCTCACCTGGCTGGGCCCCGACGAGCAGGCCGAAGTGGCCCGCCACTTCGCGCAGGTGCACGTACAGCTGCGTCGCCACATGCTCGGTGAGGCAGTGGTCCGGGCGCGGGAACTGCGCGGCGAGTACGGCCGGCGCTATGCCCGTCTGCGCCTGCGCCTGGCGGCCCTCTCGCTCTCGGCGGTCGTCGGCGCGGTGTCCGGCGGTTGGTACCTGTGCATGCGATGAGCACCTCGAGCGAAAACGGGAAGTCTGACCCGTTCTGCTTGTGTTTATGTCGGTTTTATGGGTAAGCGATGGGGTGCACACCTCACCTTCGGAGGCCATCATGGCGTCTACTCATCGCGCACCCATCGAAGAGCACCCGGACCTCATGGAGCTGCGGGAGCGACACGACCGCGCCGCCGCCACCCCCCGTGCTCAGATGGTCGAAGCCCTCGCTCTCCTCACCGGCCTCTACCTGGCGGCGTCCCCGTGGATAGCGGGCTTCAACGACTCCGTCACCCTCGCCGTCACCAACCTCATCGCCGGCATCGCCTACATGCTGCTCCTGGGAGGCCTCGGTTCGTCCTACGAGCGCACGCACTCCATGGCCTGGGCCGCGGCGGCCATCGGCATCTGGACCTGCCTCGCCCCGTGGGTCGTGGCGGGCGACGTCGCGCAGACCCGCTCCATCACCAGCAACCTGATCACCGGCCTCATCGCCACCCTCCTCGCCCTCGCTGCCGCATCGTCGGCGCGCGACCGCGCCGACCGGCCGCGCGGCGCCGGGGCGGGCGCACGAGAGCACCGCACCATGCCCGGCGACCGCTGAACGCCGGACCCGCCGCGGAGCCGCCGGGAGAGCTCCTCTCCCGGCGGCTCCCGGTTCCCGGCCCCCTATCGAGCTGAGCGGGCCGAGCGGGCCGACGGGGCCGCGCCGATCAGGCCGGGTTCTTCTGCTGGGGGACACCGGCCGTTCCCGTGATGCCGAGGTGCAGGGCGGCGAGCCCGGCGGCCAGGGCCTCGCGGCTGTCCGAGGACATCGAGTCGAAAGCGCGGGACAGGCTCTCCTCCCGGCCGGCCCGTATCCCCGCGAGGTGCGCCTCTCCTGCCGCGGTGAGCCGGAGGGTGAGTTCGCGTCCGCTGTCCGCGCAGGGATGGCGCTGGAGGAATCCGAGGGCTTCGAGGCGGTCGCACAGTCGGGTGATGGAGGGGGCGGCGGCGTCGAGGAGGTGCGCCAAGGCGCGCATGCGGATGCCCGGATGCCGCTCGACGACGTACATCAGGCGGAGCTGCACCGTGGAGGCGGGGGCGGCCGCGGTGGTCTGGCGGGCGTTCTCCCACATGACGTCGAGGAGCTCGACGATGCCGCTGACGGCTCGCGCCGCGTCCTCATCGGCCCGGTGCGGCCCGGGGGGTGGTGAGGGCATCTGCGTTCCCCTTACGCGAGCGAGTCGTCACGCGAGCGAGTCGTCCGGGGGCGCCGGTCGGACGCCGGCGTCCGGGCCGCTGGACCGGACGGACATCGGTTCCTCCGAAGCGGAGGGTCGTATCCCCGCCGCCGCGGCCGCCGCCGAGCCTGACCGGCCGCCCGCGCCCGCGCCGGTGAGGTAGTCCAGGGTACCGGTGACCTTCAGCATCCGGTCCAGTTGTGCGGGCCGGCCGTCGATGCGCAGGCGGACGCCCGCGGCGTCGGTCAGCCGCCGGACCATCAGCAGCGTCGACAGTCCGCTCGAGTCGACCGCGACAAGGCCGGCGCAGTCCAGGTGCAGCTCACGCAGGCCCGTGACCTCGGCCAGCACCCGGGTGGCGGCGTC
Source organism: Streptomyces sp. NPDC058674 (assembly GCF_042716505.1). Lineage (NCBI taxonomy): Bacteria > Bacillati > Actinomycetota > Actinomycetes > Kitasatosporales > Streptomycetaceae > Streptomyces > Streptomyces sp. NPDC058674. Next base: position 42,615 of record NZ_JBHXSC010000059.1, on the reverse strand, counting down.
GAGGAGAGCGCCCGCGTACTGGTAGTCGAAGTCGCCGCGCAGTGCGATGCGCACACGGTCGTTCGTGTCGACGCGCGTCAGGTCGAGCGGGCTGGAGGGCAGGTGCGTCATTGGGAGATCCCGGCGGAGGTGAGAGGGGCACAGGTCAGGCGCGCGGTGCCGGATCGCAGGACGGCGGCGCGGGGGAGGTCCTTCAACGCGCGGCCGAAGACCTCCAGGGCGGGCAGGAGACGGCCAGGGGCACCCGCCGTGCTGCCGGTGACCGGGATCTCCTGCGGGCTCGTGCGGCTCGCGCAGCTCATGCGGCTCATGCAGTGAACCTGCCCCGCGTGTGGCCGTTCACCGCGCTCAGGAGATTGGTGTGCGGAGCGGAGACCACCACGACGGCCATGTCGTCGTGCCGACCGCTGCCCACCCATTGGGCGGCGAGCATCTGCACGCGCTCCACCACGGCCTCGGCGGGCATGCCGGCGCACTCCGACAGGACCCGGCGCAGGCGCGCCTCGCCGAACATCGCGTCGCCCAGGGGGCCGCCGCGCGCCTCGGTGATGCCGTCGGTGTAGAGGAGGCAGATCTCGCCGGGCACGAGCGTCACCTGTACCGTCTCGGCGGTGACGTCCGGCAGCGCGCCGACCAGCGTGCCGCGGGTGGGCACCTCCTCGACGCGGCCGTCGGCGCGCAGGACCAGGGGAGCGGGATGCCCGGCGCTGGTCAGCCGCAGCCGTACGGTATTGCCCTCGCGGGCGGCCGAGGCCAGCACCATGGTCGCGAACCGGGCGTTGTGCGTGTTCAGCAGCGCGGTGTTGAGCAGGCTGAGCATGCGCAGGTGGTCGTCGGCCATCGGCAGCAGGGCGTGCAGGGTGTTGCGGATCTTCCCCGTCATCACGGCGGCTTCGAGCCCCTTGCCGCACACGTCGCCGAGCACGACCAGCGACGCGTCACCCTCCACGGCGGCGGGGTGGACGTCGTAGAAGTCCCCGCCGATCCGCTCGTGGTGCTGCGAGGGCCGGTAGCCGCCCGCGTACTCCACGCCCGACACCTGGTGCAGGGACGGGGGCAGCAGCTCGCGCATCAGCGTCTCGGTGATCGAGGCCTGCTCCGCGTACAGGCGGGCGGCCGACATCGCCGCGCCGGCGCGGGCCGCGAACAGACGGGCGAAGACCTCTTCGCCCTCGGTGAACGCAGCACTGCTCGCGGCCCGCAGGAGGACCAGGGCCCCCGCGGGAACTCCGTGTCCGGGCAGCGGGGTGATGACGATCGACCCCACCGCGCCGAAGCCCTCGGGGATCAGCCAGGCCGGAGCGGAGGCGGGATCGATCCAGCGGGAGGGGACCGGGGGAACCCCTGAAGGGCTTCCCCCAGCCCGGGCACCTCGTCCGCGGCGGCGGCCACACGGGACATCGACGGTGTTCCGCCGCGCAGACAGGTCACCACCGGGAGCTCGCGGCCGCGCGAAGGCGCGATCACCAGTGCCGCGTCCGCGAGGCGTTCCGCCGCCATCTGAGCCGTGACGTCCATGCAGCGGTCCGGATTGAGGGAGGAGAGCAGGAGGTTGGACGCGTGGGTCAGGAACGCGGTGCGCTCCCGCTCCATCCGCAGCGCCTCACGGGCGAGTCGGTGGTCGGTGTCGTCGACCAGCCACCACACCACCGTGCCGTCGCCGCGGACCGTCGGATGCGCCTCGTACGCACGGTCGCCGACCGGGCCCTGTGCGGGATCCGGACCGGTACCGGGTGGCAGCTGTGCGGGAAGGGGGGACAGGGCGCGGGCGTGCGCGCAGGACAGCCAGGGCGGCACCGCGCCCGCCATCGTCGAGCCGGTACGGACCTGGGGGAAGACCAGGCGGGCCGCGTCGTTGGCGAACACCACGAGGGACCGGGCGTCGGCCACGAGGACGGGGTACGGGCCGCTGCCCCACGGAACGTCCACTGCGGCCGGAGTGGAAGGGGTCTGGGTGGAGTTCACCACACGTTGAGGGCCCGCTGCGCGGACCCCTCACCTCAATTGCCTCGAAGAAGGAATACTTGCCCTGAGGCAACCATCCCCCAGGCGCCCTCCCTCTCGCAACCACGCCCCCTCGGCGCGTCGCCTCGCACCGCTCATCGGACGTCGCCGACCTTCGACCGCGGGACCTGCCACCGCCTCCCAGGGGTCGGCGACCGCGCGGACGGGCCGGGCGTCCCGCTGCGGGAATCCGCCCCCGTGCCTCGGCGCCCAGCGTGTCGTACTCGTGTGGTTCCATGTTCGGGTAGGCCGTACCGGACGGGACGAGGGGCACGCGGCGTGGCGATGGTGCGAGGAGGGGCGGTGCCCCCTGAGCGGGGCCCGCTGGACGGATGCCATTCCAGCGTGGTCTTCTCCGACGACCGGCAGTGGGCCGAACACCTCAGCGCCGTCGTCCGCGGCGGACTGGAAAAGGGCGAGCAGGTGCAGTACTTCGCGGACACCACCGCCCCCGAACGCGTCCTGCGTGCGCTCACCGATCGCGGCATCGACGCGGCGGGGGCCGTGACGCGCGGACAGCTGTCCGTTTCGGTCGCCGCCCAGACGTACCTCGCCGGTTCAGGATTCGATCCGGACGCGACGATCGGACGGTGGCACGACGCGGCGGCTGCTGCCCGCGCCGCGGGGTACCGCGGGCTGCGGGCGATCGGCGAGATGTCCTGGGGTGAAAGGGACATCGTCGGCGCCGACCGGCTGCTGGAGTACGAACTGCGCATCCACCGCGAGGTCTTCGCCCGGCTGCCGTTGACGGGGTGGTGCTTCTACGACCGCCGCCTGATGTCCGAGGCGTGCATGAGTGCGCTGGCGAGCGCCCACCTGACCCACAGGGGGGAACCGTACGCCGCACCGGCACTACGGGTGGCTCCGCTGTCGGACCGACCCGGCCTGCTGATGGCCGGATCGGCCGGATACGACACCCGGACCGCGGTCGCCGCCGCGGCCGCCGTCGTCTCAGGCGCGGCGGACCGGCAGATGGAGCTGGACCTCGCGGCCCTGCGCCACCTGGACGCGGCTTCGCTGGCCGCGCTGGCCGACGCCGCCGCCGGGCGGCCGGGCGGTACGCCCCTGAAGGTCCGGCACGCACCGCCGCCACTGCGCCGCCTACTGCAACTGTTCCCGGAGCTCGATTCCGCGGTGGAGGTCGTGAACCGATGACAACCTACGGGCCGACCTCGGCCGGCCCCGGCCGACAGGACGCCTTCTACCACCCGGCACTGTTCTACGGCACCCAGGACGAGTACCTCGACGGCGTCGGGACGTTCGTCCAGGACGCCCTGGACCGCGAAGACCCCGTGCTGGTGGCCGTGCCGGGCCCACGCCTCCCGCTGCTGCAGGATCGCGTCCAGGGCGACCGCGAGCGCGTCACATGGGTGGACATGCACGAGGCGGGGCGCAACCCGGGGCGCATCCTGTCGATGCTCCAGGAGTTCGCCGACCGCGCCGGGGACGCACCGCGGGTCTCGGTCGTGGGTGAGCCGATCTGGGTCGGGCGCACGCCGGCTGAGGCGTGGGAGGCGACGCGCCACGAGGCGCTCATCAACCTCGCCTTCACCGGGCGTCCGGTCTCCATTCTGTGCCCCTACGACACGGCGCTGCCCGGGGAGGTGCTGGCCCAGGCGTACCGCACCCACCCGGTGGTCGGCGATCCGGGGGCGTACCGTGCCAGCTCCCACTACACCGATCCCCACGAGGTCAGCCGCGACTGCGACATCCCGCTGCCCGAGCCGAAGGACGCCGTCGTCGTCCCGTTCGGCGAACGGCGGCTGGCGTTCGTGCGCGACGAGGCGGACCGCTGGGCGGCCGACGCCGGTCTGCCGCAGGCCCGCCGCACGGACTGGATACTCGCCATCGCCGAGGCGACCAGCAACTCGGTGCGGCACGGCGGCGGCCGCGGAATCCTGCGCCTGTGGTGCGCCGACGGTGAGTTCATCGCGGAGATCAGTGACCAGGGAATGCTGGCCGATCCCCTCACGGGCCGCCGCCGGCCCGACCCCCGGGGGGCGAACGGCGGCCGAGGCGTGTGGATCATGCATCAGCTGTGCGACCTGGTCGAGATCCGAGCGGGAGTGCAGGGGCTCGTCCTGCGCCTGCACATGGGACCCGGGTGAGGCGCGGGAGCTCCCCCGCGACGGACCGCATCCACCCCCGCTGACCCCCGGTTTCAGCGGGGGGCTGCCGCCCGGCGCAGGGCCGCGAGGAGTTCCCGGTTGCTCACGCCCTTGAGCACGTACGCGCACACCCCGGCGCTCATCATCTGCTCGACGGTGCCCCGGTCGTCGTACGCGGAGAACGCCACGATCCGGCTGGCCGGGGAACACCGTGCGATGTCCCTGGCAACGGACGGACCGCCCCCGGGGAAGCGGACGTCCAGGACGACGAGGTCCGGTTGACGGCGGCCGGCGAGCTGCCGGGCTTCCTCGCCGTTGCGCGCGGTGCCCACGACGTGCAGGTCGGGCTGTGCCTGCAGGACCTCGCCGAGGGACTCCAGGAGCATCACGTTGTCGTCACACAGGATCACGCTGAGCGGCGAGCCGGGCGAGCCGGTGCAACCGTCCGGTGGCGCCGCGGTCATGGCGCCTCGTCCGTCGATGCCGATGGCGATGCCGGCGACGGCAAGGGGAGCGGGTTCGGCACCCAGAACTCGACCGTCGTCCCCGTTCCGGGCCGGCTGTGCATGGACCACCATCCTCCCGCCGTCTCGGCCCTCTCCCTCATCTCGATGACCCCGAAGTGATCGCGGGCGCCGTCCCGGGCCGCCGGGGCGCCCGTTCCGTCGTCCACCACCCGCGTCACGATCCCTCCGTCGGCCGACGTGATGCGGACGTCGACCCGCGTCGCCCGTGCGTGCTTGTACACGTTCAGCAACGCCTCCTGGACGATGCGGAAGATGGTGATGGCCGTCTCGGGCGTCGGTTCGCGGTCCAGCTGGTGTTCGAAGGCGTAGGGCATCCCCCAAGAGCCCAGGACGTCGTCCAGGTGACTGGAAAGCCCTTCGACCAGGCCGTGCCTGTCGATCCCGGGCGGATGCAGCCGAAAGGTCAGGCTGCGGAGGCGCCCGATCGCCTCGCGCACCGACGCGTCGAGCCGCTGCAGTTCCGCGGAGTAGGGCTCCGGCACCCGCTCGGCCAGCAACTCCAGCCGCATCGCGGCGGCCACCATGGTCTGGATGGAGTCGTCGTGGACGTCCCACGCGATGCGGCGCCGCTCCGTCTCCTGCGCCTGGACCAGATGGTCGAACAGCCGCCGTCGCTCGCTGAGGGCGTGCTGTGCTGCCCGTCGCTCCGACATGTCACGGGTGACCTTGCCGAATCCCTGGAGTACGCCCTTCTCGTCCCACAGGGGGGTGATGACGACGTTCGCCCAGAACCGGGAGCCGTCCTGCCGGACGCGCCAGCCCTCGTCCTCCAGCCTCCCGTCTGCCACGGCGGTCTCCAGCTCCCACTGCGGCTTGCCCGACGACTGGTCCTCGGGCGGGTAGAAGACCGAGAAGTGCTGTCCGAGGATGTCCGCGGCCCGGTACCCCTTGATCCGCTCCGCCCCGGCGTTCCAACTGATGATGTAGCCCTGGGGGTCGAGCATGAAGATGCCGTAGTCCAGCACCCCCTGCACGAGCAGGGTGAAAGCCGCCTCCGACAGCGGAGCCGCCTCCTTGCGCGCCCAGGTCTGCTGGCCGGGCTCCCGCGTCACGTCAGGAGCCCTTCACGTCGCGCGATCGCCACGGCTTCCAACTGCGAACGCGCACCCAGCTTCTCCAGCACCCGCTGCACGTGGTTGCGCCCCGTGTTGAGGGCGACCCCCAGCTGATCGCTGATCTCCGCGGTGGTACGCCCTTCCTTTAGCAGGTCGAGAGCCTGCCGCTCCCGCGGGGTCAGGTTCGCGCCGAGCCCCGGCGCCCTGCCGGTCAACCGCTCCAGCACGTCGCCGAGCAGGTCCTGACTGAACACCACCTCGCCCGCGGCCACCCGGCGAACGGCGTCCTCCAGCTCGCTCAGGCCGCGGGCCTTCAAGATCAGGCCGGCTCCGCCGGTCTCCGCGACGCGCGCCGCCACCGACCCGCTGCCCTCGCCCGCCAGGACCAGGACGCGCACGCCCGGAACGAGTGCCAGCAGGTCGGCAATGGCGGCGACCCCGTCGCCGTCCGGCAGGCGCCGGTCCATCAGTACGACATCCGGCTCGCACCGGCGCGCGTCGGCCAAGGCCGACGCAACCGACGCGGCGCGTCCCACGATCCGCAGGTCGGGCGAGCGCTCCAGGGCGAGGCATATCGCCTCGGCCACCATGTCGTGGTCCTCGACCACCAGGATTCTGACCGGTCGGCTGTTCGGGGGAGGTGAAGGCATCGGTGCATCCTTGCAGGTGGCGGACCGCACGATCATGCCAGAAGGTCCCGGAGCGGTGACTGCGCGACGGTCGCCGCATCCGCATCCGCATCCGCGTCACGCCGGGTCGGGACCCCGCCGGAAGGCAAGGGCAAGGGCGGGGGCGAGGGCTCCGTGCCGGTGGTCGGGCCTCCCTCGGTGAGGACCTCGCCCGTCCCGGTCAGATCGAGCAGCCGTGCCAACGCCGTACCGATCCCTTCCGCGACGAGGTCCACGCCTGCCCGCAGGGCCGACGTCCGTACCTCGAGCAGGGCGCCCAGGCCGGCGCAGTCGCAGAACGACAGGTCCGTCAGATCGAGGCGGAGACTCGTCGGCCGCTCCGCCAGGCACGCCGCCACCGCGTTCCGGACGTAGGGGGCGGTGTCCCAGTCGAGTTCACCGGCGAGGGTCACGCGCGCGCTACCTGCCTGGACCACGGCGTGCGACGTGAACGGGCAAACGGTCACAGCGTCCCGCACCTCTCCGTGACCGCGCGGCGCGCACCGGCGCAGCGCGGGTCCCACGAGCATTCCTGCGGAAGAGTCCCTGTTGCCAGCTGCCGCATCACTACCCCATAGCGCGAGGACACCAGTGTCACTCTAGTGAATCTGCACTAGAAGCGGAAGTCAACACGGGCCAACGGCGACGCGCAGTTCGGCCCGTTGCCGGCGCGGTGCGGGTCCTGCGGCGGCCAGTACCACCGCGCCTGGCGGCGAATGTTTGCCGCCCAGCCCGTGCAGGGGCGGGCGTGCCCGGACCGTGTGGCAGCCGCGGTCACGGTCTCGGGCGGCGCCGTCCGGCCGCGGCGAGGCGCGACCGGGCGCGGCCTCCCTCCCCACCGAGTGCCGCCTCGCCGGGTAGCAGGCATGTCGGGGACGGTGCGGCTGCACTACCTTCAGGTGCCGACGGCGGTTACGCCGAACATCAGGGTGCGGCGGCTGACGTCGTAGTGCACGGTCGGCGTGTTGCGCAGGAGGTCCTGGAGGACGTCGGCGTCGTCGATGTCGACGGTCAGCACCTCTTCCCAGGCGCCTTCGTCGAGTACGAGTTGCAGGGTGAGGGTGCCTTTTGCAGCGGGCTCGCCGGCAACCCAGCTGAACTGGTAGTGGCTGAGTTGGCGGACCTTGATGCTGTCGTCCGTGACGGGCTGCGTCACCTTGGTCGTGGTGGCTCTGGCCATGGTGTTTCTCCTCGCGTGAATGATGTAGGTGGGGACGGGGCCTCCCCGGGCCCGCGGTCAGCTCGTAGCCGGTGTGCAGGGGTGCGTGACCAGCCCAAGGGTCAGGCCGACGCCTTCCCCGGGCCCGGCGGGTGAGCTCAGCAGCAGCCGGTCGTGGCGCGGTGGTGGCTCGTACGGCGTACGGCGGCCATACCGGTTCCTCCGGCCACTGCGCATGACCGTGTTGCGTTCAGACGTTTGCGTCCTTTCAGACACACGCGTCCCTGCGGTCGCAGGGCAGGGCACCGCAATCAGGCTCAGCGGGATCGGCCGCACCGGCCAGTCGAGACGCGCACATGGCCCAACCCCACCCCGTAAATCCCGGTGACGAGGGCTGCTGCCTGGCAGCCGCCGCCCAAACCAGACCCGTAAGGCCACGGGAGGTCCGGGATCCGGACCGTGCGTCAAGCCGGGTGGATTCGGATTCGGTGCTGTCCGAGCCGCTTCAGGACCCGTCATCTGTGGGCTTCCTGCAATGACGACACGAGCTGCATGTCACCCACGAGGCGCAGCCCGGAGCAGGCGACGTACAGCGGGAGGGGGGACCAGGCCGTGGTCGGGAGCCGTGAGCTGCTTCAGTCAAGCGGGCAGGCGGGCGGCGTAGCGGGTGTGCAGCACGGTCAGGCGGTGTGCAGGGTCAGCCCGTAGCGGCCGAGGATCTCGTTGACGGGCTGGAACCAGGTCTCGCCGCCGGAGGAGCAGTTGCCCCAGCCGCCGGAGGTCACGCCCTGAGCCTGGTCACCGCTGATAAACGCGCCACCGGAGTCGCCGCCCTCCGCGCACACACTTGTCTTCGTCATCTGGTGGACGGCGCCCTGGCTGTAATTGACGGTCTCGTTCTTCGCCAGGACGGCGCCGCAGTGCCACCGGGTGGTGGAGCCGGAGCGGCAGATCGACGCGCCCACGGGCGCCTCGGCGGAGCCGCGTACCAGTCGGTCCGGGACCGTGCCCCAGCCGAGCACCACCGGTACCGTCCACCAACCGCTGTGGACGCTCACGTACGCGTAGTCGTCGCCGGGGAACGAGGAGCCCTGGAAGGTGCCCATGGCAGATCCGTCCCAGCCTCGGACCGCAGCGCCCGCCCGTGCGCAGTGACCGGCGGTCACGAAACCGCCGTGTACGGAGAAACCGATCGAGCAGCGGACGTTCCCGGTGTAATACGGGTCCCCGCCGACGGTTCCGGCGGCGTATGTGCGGGGCGCGTCGGCGGTCTCGGCCGTGGTGACGGGGCCGATTCCGCGTGCCTTCTCTACGAAGGCGCGAACGGCAGGCGCTTCCTGCTCGGCCCGCACGACCGTGATGACGACGCTGTTGGAGCGCGGGTCGACGTGCCAGCCAGCTACGCCGGTGGGTGCGGAAAGCGTGTCCAACCGGGCCTTGGTCCGGTCCAGCGCCGCCTCGGTGTGCCGGACGATCCGGGTGTCGGCGCCGAGCGCACGTACCTCAGCCTCCTCAGTGCGGTCGGTGAGGGCGACGACGAGTCGTTCCGTGGTCGGCTCGTACCACGACCCGCCGTACGCGGCGCCCGCGGCCTGCCGGGCGGGCTTCTCGACGGCAGTGGCGGTCTTCTCCGCACGCAGCCGTTCCTCCGCCTGCGAGGGGGTCAATCCGAGGTCGCGGCGCAGGGCGTCGAGTAATCCGTCCGAGGCGGACGGGGAGGACGGTCGCGGCTCGGTCAGGGGGGCGCCGTTCGCGGTGCCGGCGGAGCCGAGGCTGAGGGCCAGCGTCAGCGCGGCGACCGCGGAACGAACGGGAGCGGTGTGTTTCACGAGACCTCCTGGGGCGGGGCACAAGAAGGTGGAGAGCGCAGACTGCGTTGAGAGCGCTCTCAGTGAGTTGGCGGCTCACAGTAGTCCCGGATTCCTGACAGGTCCATACCAAGGAAGCGCCGCTGGTGGCCCTCTCCGCCCGCCCGCAGGCGCTCGTGGCCCCCGGCGCGATCCGCAGCGCCAGGACACCGGGGGCCTCGAGCCGCCCGTCTCCCACTACCGGCCCCGCGGGCCGTTCTCTGCCAAGCTCGCCCACGCCTGCCACGCAGTCATGACTGCCGGCGCGGCAGGTCAAGGGGTGTCCCGCTCGATCAGTCTCGAGACCCCGCGCTCAGCTGATCCGCGCCTGGCCGAGTGCACGGGCTGGATCGGCCGATGGGGTTGCATGTGGCTTTCAGGCCGCTGATTCGGCCCATTGCCCGTGACGGTGGGGCGGCTGAGGCCGTTGTGGGGATGTCCATGCCGTACTTCTTGCGGCACCTGTGAGTTGAAGGAGATTTCGATGTCGCGTTTCGCCAAGGCCGTAGCCATTGCCGCTGCCGCTGGTGCTGTCCTGGCAGGCGGGGCTGGTGTGGCCGCCGCCGACGCCGCGGCCGAGGGCGCTGCCATCGGCTCCCCGGGCGTCCTGTCCGGCAACGTCGTTCAGGTGCCGATCCACATCCCGGTCAACGTCTGCGGCAACACCGTCAACGTCGTCGGCCTTCTCAACCCCGCCTTCGGCAACACCTGCATCAACAACGGCGGCTCGGACGGTTACCACAAGGCCGACCACCACGGCGAGCACTGACGCCCTCGGTTTCTGGACCGGGCGCGCAAACCGACCCGGTCAGTACCGCCCCGTGTGCCAGCCGCAGAGCACAGCCCGGTACAGACTGGCCTCCCTGCCCTCCAGGGAGGCCAGTTTCATGACCATAGAGTCCTGGCCCGCGATGTTGAAGCGGGCGTATGGGCCGATCGCCCCGCCCCGACCAGCCGCTCGCCTCGCCTCTGTGCCGCTCCTGGGTGTCCTACCGGGTGGAGCACCTGAACCGCCTCGGCGCGGCCGCAAGGCACCGGAGGTCCCCTGTCTGCTACGTCGCTGTAGCTCACGCGCATGATGGTGTCATTCATCAGGAACGGGTCCGGAGAGATCCGAGACGTCTCAGTCCGCCACGGCTGCAGGTAGAAGGCGTGCCAGATGCTCTTAGGGGATGCCGCTGTCATGGTGCTTTCTCAGGAGGGCCGCTGTGAACTTGTTCCCCCTGTCCGGAGCGGTCTCGCCCGTGAGGCCGGCGCCGGCGAGGGCCGTTCGCACCGTCCTGTGCGTTAGCGGGCTTGCTGTGCTCGTCGGCGGGTGCGCTGCGCCCGCAGCCCGGGTGGACGGGGCACGGGCTGCCGCTGAAGCGTCTGTTTTTGGCAGAACGCCCCGGGGCAGGCGGGCGGCATGGACCACTCGAAGGCATCGGTACTCGATGCGTTGGCCGCCTACCACGAAAGCGGCCAGACCCCTTTCACGCCCCCGGGACACAAACAGGGTCGGGGCGCCGACCCCCGTGTCCGGGCCGTGCTCGGCGAAGCCGTTTCCGGTCCGACGTCCTCGCCACCAGCGGCCTGGACGACCGCACGTCCTCTCACGGGATCGTGGAGGAGGCGCAGGCGCTGATGGCCGAGGCCGTCGGGGCGGACCACGCATTCTTCTCCACATGCGGCAGCTCCCTGTCGGTGAAGTCGGCGATGCTGTCCGTCGCCGGTCCGCACGAGAAGCTCCTCGTGGGACGGGACGCGCACAAGTCGGTCGTCTCGGGCCTGATCCTTTCGGGCATCCAGCCCGTCTGGGTCGACCCGCAGTGGGACGCAGAGCGCCACCTCGCCCACCCGCCGACCGCTGAGGCCTTCGAAGCGGCCTTCGAAGCGGCCTTCGCCGAACATCCCGACGCCCGTGGCGCGCTGGTGACCACTCCTACCCCCTACGGCACCTGCTCGGACCTGGCCGCCATCGCAGAGGTGTGCCACCGCCGCGGCCGCCCCCTGATCGTCGATGAGGCGTGGGGTGCCCACCTTCCGTTCCACCGCGACCTGCCGACCTGGGCCATGGACGCCGGCGCCGACGTGTGCGTCACCTCCGTCCACAAGATGGGCTCCGGCCTGGAGCAGAGTTCCGTCTTCCACCTGCAGGGCGACCTGGTCAAAGCCGAAGTCCTCAAGAGCCGGGAAGACCTGCTCGGCACCACCAGCCCCTCAGTCCTCATGCGCCCGGCATTCCGGCGGTCCTGCCGGGCGAGCGTCTCACCGCAGAGGTGCTGCGTTACCTGCGGACCGGGGTGGAGTCCGGCATGGTCGTGCCGGACGCGGTCGACACGGAAGTGACGAGCATCCGCGTACTCCGCGAGCGGTGAAAGAAGTCTTCGAACTCGTTCTCGTAGACCTCAGGGTGGCTGCGGCCGGACGGTTGAGCCGGCCAGCTCCAGCGCGGCACCTCCGACCGGATCCGCAACCGGCGTGTGCACGAGCGCACCGGCGACGAGGTCCGGTCTCCGACGTCAGCCGGGCGAGCTGCGCCGCCACCGCGGAGCGCAACCGCTCGGGCGGGGTCCGCTCCACGAGGGCGCCGAGGTCGAAGTGGCGTACGACGGTGACTGGGTGCCGCGCCTGCGGCACCTCGTCGAGGACCGGCGGCAGCAGCGCGCCGGCCAGTGGCGCCACCGCGTCGTCCGCAGGATCCCAGCTGATGCCGTCGTCCGCCGTCAGACCTGCCACCAGCCGCGCGTAGGCGGCCGTCGAGCCGGGCCAGGGATCACCTCGTGTCCCTGCTTCGCCAGCCGCACCACCCGGGTCCCGCGGGACAGCCGTCCCAGCACCTCGGGATGGCCGAACTGGGCGTCACCGCCCTTCTGCGTGGCGTACGACCACCCATCGCCGCAGGACCCGGCCCCGGACCACCCGGCGGTGCGCGCCGGCGGACAGCCGCGCCTGTTCCCGTCTGCGTCGCGGCCCGGCGGTCGCGCGCACGGAGCCCAACCGGTCCGGAAGCTCCCCGGGGTGGATGCCCGCCACGAACACGATGTCCGGCTGCACGAGCGGTGCGGGCTCGGGTCCGCCTAGTCCGCCGCTCTCGAAGATGAAAACGGCGTATGCCCCGTAGGAGTTCGGGACGGGCGGGGGTGGTTGTGGGGTGAATGTCGTTACCTGTCGGGGGCAACGGGCACCCATAGGCCCGTGACCGGTCCGCCTGAGCGGGGGGCCGGCCCGCACCCGTGCAGGCGAGGACGAAGGAGTACGGCAGATGACGAAGGCTCGCGACATCATGACGGCGGATGCGACGTGCATCGGCGCCCAGGAGACGGTGCTCGAAGCGGCGAAGAAGATGGCCCAGCTGCAGGTCGGCTCCCTGCCGATCTGCGGCACGGACGAGAAGCTCAAGGGCATGCTCACCGACCGGGACATCGTCGTGAAGGTCCTCGCGGCGGGCAAGGACCCGGCCGCGGTTACGGCCGGCGAACTTGCCCAGGGCGAAGCCGTCACCATCGGCGCCGACGACGACGCCGAGGAGATCCTGCGCACGATGGGCGCGCACCAGGTCCGCCGGCTGCCCGTCATCGATGGTCACACGCTCGTCGGCATCGTCGCCCTGGCCGACATCGCCCGCGCCCTGCCAGACACGAAGGTCGGCGACCTGCTTGAGGCGATCTCGCAGAACTGACCGCCCCGCCGCCCGGGCTCTTCGGCGGTGCGACATGCCGGGCCCGCGAAGAGCCGGTCTCCTTCCGGCCCTTCGCCTCGGCCGGCGCCGCCGGCGGGCCACGGCGGATGCGCCTGGTCTCGTGCATGACCGGGTAGCGCCGTGTGGGCCGTGTCCAGTTTCGATCGGCTGTGGCGCGGGGGACGTCTCCCGTCTGGGTGGCAGCTGTGGCGGTTGGCGTAGCCCCGTGCTTTGGCCGGGCGGGCAGCGGGCAGGGATGGCGAGCCGCGGCCCCGAACACCGGCGGCCTGGCGACCACCACCCCCGTCCAGAAGGAGAAGACCATGACTGAAATGTGGAGCTACAACCCGGAGTCGCATTACACGCCCGGCACCAGCCTGGCCGGCTTCAAGGTCGAGGCCAGCGACGGGCACATCGGCAAGGTCGACGAGGCCACCGAGGAGGTCGGCTCCTCCTACATCGTCGTCGACACCGGCCCGTGGATCTTCGGCAAGGAAGTTCTCCTGCCCGCCGGCACCGTCGTACGCGTCGACATGAAGGAGGAGGAGATCCAGGTCAACCTGACCAAGGAGCAGATCAAGAACTCCCCTGAGTACGACAAGGACAAGCACCGCGGCGATGCCGCCTACCGCGACGAGGTCGGCCAGTACTACGGCCGTAACATCGGTATCTGACCCCACGCCGTCGCTGCCGCCGGAGGGCTGCGTCGCAAGGGGCTGAACCGTTGGCAGGACGGTGGATTCCAGCGGGGGACCGGAGGTGTGACCGGAAGCGGGAGCCTGGCAGATCGGACACGCCACGTTGTCCCTGGTCAGTTCCGGTGGATCAGTCTCCCCGCGACGATGGCACCTCCTACCCCGTGATGGCTTAGGAGAGGCCTTACGCCGCAGCGGTCCAGCTGCCCGCGCATGATGTCGGGCATGATGTCGGGAGAGCCGACGACACGGCGCACGGCCGTCTCGTCCAGGACGACCCACAGGGCAGCGTACGGCGTGAGGTACGACCACCTCCGGGCTCAGGCCCTGATCCTGCCCGCGCCCGCCGGTTCGTCACGGCGGGGAAGCCACGGAGCCGCTGGATCGCTCCTCATGACCAACGCGGCCATCCCGGCGACCGGGCTGCGCAAGTCCTACGGCGACACGAAGGTCCTCGACGGCCCGAACGGCGTCGGCAAGACCACCGCCGTCAACATCCTCTCCACCCTCATCACCGCCGACGCCGGCGAACTGCAACGAACTGCACGTAGGCGGCCACGACCTGGCCGCCACCCCGGATGAGGGCACCACCCGGCGGGTCGTCAACTTCCGTCCGTCAGACTCCGGTCGATGACACCGATGAGCCGCGCTCCCGTGCGGTCGGTCCCGCGGCGCCCCTGCTTCGCACCCGCCGAGGCCATTTCCAGCCGCAGCCGCGCCGTACGTCCGCGCAGTGTCAGCGTCATCAACTGATTGCCGAACCACGGTCCGCCGCTGCGCTCCCACCGGATCACCGGTCTCGCGACCCGTCCATGGCGGGCGAGGAGATGCCCGATGCTGTTGGCGAGCCGGCTCCAGCCGAAACGGAATCCGGCCCGTATGGCTGTGGGCACCGAGTTGTGCAGCGGTGAGCAGGTGAACTGGAAGACGCGGGAGCGCGGCTGCTGTCCGGCGGTCCAGACGGGCTCTGCCACATACGCGTGGTGAACGTCCCCGGAGAGCACGCACACCGTCGCCGGGGCGGCGTCGGCCCTCCCCACCTCGGCGATCGTCTCCGTCAGCCTTTCGAACGACGAGGTGAACGCCGCCCAGTGCTCCAGGTCCGCCCGCCGACGCAGCCACTCACCGAAGCGCGCCCAGCGCGGCCCGCGTTCGCCCCGGCAGAGCGCCGCGTGCCAGCCCTCCGCGAAGTGGACCATCGGGGGCAGCAGCCAGGGGAGCGACGTCCCGACCAGCAGGTGGTCGACGCCGCCGGGGTCGTCGAACGCCTGCGTCCGCAGCCAGGCCGCCTCCTCGGCGTCCAGCATCGTCCGGTGCTGCTCCTCGAGCACCCGCGCGGCCCTGGTGTCGACCATCAGCAGCCGGGTACGACCGAAGTCCCTGCGGTAGCTCCAGCGCACCGTCGCCGGGTCGGCGTCGGCGCGTTCGGCGAATGCCCGCAGCACCTCCGTGCCGTCGCCGGCCGCCAGTACCGCCGCGTACACCGTGTCCTCGGCGAGCTCAGCGGGGGAGAGGTTCCCCAGGTGCTGGTAGACCCAGTACGACATCAGGCCGCTGGTGATCCGCTCGTGCCACCAGGGCGTTGCCCTCATGTCGGCCACCCAGGCGGCGCTGGTGTTCCAGTCGTCGATGACGTCGTGGTCGTCGAAGATCATGCAGCTGGGTACGGTCGAGAGCAGCCAGCGCAGTTCGGGGTCGCCCCAGGACTCGTCGTAGAGGTGGGTGTACTCCTCGTAGTCGGCGACCTGGTCCGGCGGGGCGGCGGAGCCGGTGCCGGCGGCCCGCCGATGCCGGGCGATCCAGGCGCGGGTGTCTGCGGACGTCTCGTCCGCGTACACCTGGTCGCCGAGGAAGAGGAGGACGTCCGGACGCTCGGCCTCCGGGTCGGCGGCGAGCCGGGCGGAGAGGGTGTCGAGGACGTCGGGGCCCACGGGATCGGACTCGCCCACGGCAGGCGCCGCCCACCGGCACGAGCCGAAGGCGACCACCGCGCCCGACGCCGGGACCGGCGGCGTGCGGATGGTGCTGGGCGGTTGGGACGAGTCCGCGAGGGGCCACACCCGCTCGCCGTCGAGCAGCACCTCGTACGTCGTGGCAGACCCGGGGGCGAGTCCGGTCACGACCACCAGCGCGTAGTGGTGGCCGACGACGCAGAACGTGGGAGCCGAACCACCGGCGCCGCCCGGGCACCGGACCTCCGCCGTGCACGCCCGGTCGGTCTCGACCCACACCGTCGCGCTCGTGCCCGACTCCCAGTCCACGTGCCGCAGGAGCGGGCCCAGCCTCAGACCGGCCATCGCAAGTCTCCTTCCGGTGCTCCGCACGGTACGGAACGGCCGCTCCGTACAGTACTGAACGATCGCCCGGCCGGTTCCGACCTCGTGGACGGCGTCCGGGCTAAACCTGCGGCTGGTCACCGCCGAGCACATCACGAGCGAACTCGCCCGCCATACGGGCAACGCAGCCCGCGGGTTCACGCCGTGGAGGTAGCCCCCCTCGCTGGGTGGGGTCCCGCCGGGACGTCGGTCACGGCGTTGCCCGGTGCAGGGCCAGGGCGAAGGCGCAGGTGGTGACGGTGAGGACGACGATCGGCGGAGGCGGCAGGAAGAGGGCGGATATCGCCAGGCCGACGACCGAGGCGCCGAGGAGCGTCCACCCGAAGGCGGTGCGCCGCTCGACCAGGGCCGGGGAGTGCCGGGCGGCGAACAGGGCGAGGAGCGCACAGGAGACGACGAACAGGGCCATGACGGAACTCATGCCGTGGACGACGTCGAGGGTGGTGCGTTCCAGTCCCAGCAGCGTGGTGCTCGTCGCCCGCATGGCTGCCGAGGAGGCTTCCTGGTCCGGGCTCGGGTCGCCCCAGGCCGCCGCGGCGACCAGGGCGAGGTGGCCCGCGCCCAGCAGCAGGAAGCCGCCCGCCCCCACCGTGAAGGGTCGCATCGGCCCGGGCTGGGGCGTGCGCCGGAGGACGGAGGGGGCGGTCGCGCTCATGGTGACTCCTCGGGTCGGGCCAACCTCCCTCTACATCCGTAGAGGGGGAGGTGCATCGCACTCTACACCTGTAGAGCCGCGGCGGGTTGCCGGGCCCTCAGCCCCTCCTGCGGAAACGCCCCGTTTGAGCCCGCCCCTCCCCGGTCATCAGATCCACATCCCGACCGAAAAGGCGGCCCGCCGCGGTGTCCGCCACCGGCACCCGAGCGGCCCCACGACAGAACAGACGAGGCCGATGCCCTCCCGCTCCGCCCAGGCCGACCCCGACACCGCCGTCGGCACACCGCCGCGCAAGGTCCTCACCACACGCCTGCTGTACTTCTTCATCCTCGGAGACGTCCTCGGCGCCGGCGTGTACGTACTCATCGGAGAGGTGGCCGCGAAGTCGGGCGGCGCCGTCTGGGTCCCCCTCACGGTGGCCCTGCTCCTGGCGCTCCTGACCGCCGCTTCGTACGCGGAGCTCGCCACGAAGTACCCGCGGGCCGGCGGTGCCTCGTACTACGCCACACGCGCCTACGGGCCCGCCGTCGGGTTCTTCACCGGGTTCTGCATGCTGGCGGCGGGCACGGTGTCGGTCGCGGCGCTCGCCCGGGGCTTCGCGGGCGACTACCTCACCACAATCGTCAAACTGCCGGTCGTGCTCGTCGCCGTCGTCTTCCTCGCCCTCCTCGCGCTGTTGAACGCGCGCGGCATCCGCGAATCCACCCGGGCCAACACCGTCGCCACACTCGTCGAGACGGGCGGACTGCTGCTCGTCATCGTGCTCGGTGCGTGGATCGTCCTCCGGGGCGACGGCGACATCGGAAGGCTCACCCAGCTGGGCACGGACTCCGCCTCGCCCGTAGCCGCGGTGCTGGCAGGAGCGGTGCTCGCCTACTACTCGTTCGTCGGGTTCGAAACCTCGGTGAACGTGGCCGAAGAGACCCTCGACCCGGGGCGGTCATATCCGCGCGCCCTGTTCGGAGCACTCGTCACCGCGGGAGTCGTGTACGCCGCCGTGGGCGCGGCGGCCTCCGCGGCCGTGCCCACCGGCACGCTGGCCGCCTCCGACGGCCCGCTGCTCGAAGTCGTCCACGCCGCCGGCGCCGTACCGCCCCGCCTGTTCGCCTTCATCGCCCTGGTCGCCGTGGCCAACGGAGCCCTGCTCACTGGAATCATGAGCTCGCGACTGGCCTACGGCATGGCCCGGGAAGGGCTCCTCCCCGCGTTCCTCACCCGCGTCCTTCCGGCCCGGCGCACGCCCTGGGCGGCGATCGCCGCGACGACCGCGGTGTCCGCGCTGCTCGCGGTCACCGGTGAGATCGACGTCCTGGCCGGCACGCTCGTCCTTCTCCTGCTGGCCGTCTTCCTCATCGTGAACACCGCGGTCCTCGTCCTGCGACGCGACCGGTCGGCGGCCCCCGCCACGACCCACTTCCAAGCGCCCACGGTCGTACCCGTCCTCGGCGCCCTCTCGTGCGTCGTCCTGGCCACACAGATCGAGGGGACCGTGTGGATCCGGGGCGGGGTCCTGATGGGCGTGGGAGTGGCGCTCGGCCTCCTCGTGCTGTGGCGGCGGCGCCGCGGGGCGGCGCTGCCGGACGGGCCGCCCCGGCCGGAGGGCGACCACTGATCCGCGGGGCCCGTCCGGCAGGCACCGAAGACGACGCGGACTCCTTCCGCGGTTCAGTTGCCCGAGCGCAGACGGGCCGTCCTGGCCGCACGGCGCTTGGCAGCGCGCCGCTCATCCTCGGTCATGCCGCCGCAGATGCCCATGTCCTGGTTGCCGTCGAGGGCCCACTGAAGGCACTCGGCCATCACCGGGCAGCGGCGGCACACCGCCTTCGCCTGCTCGGCCTGGACCAAGGCCGGACCGCTGGTCCCTATGGGGAAGAACAGCTCCGGATCCTCTTGCCGACAGGCCGCCTCGTGACGCCAGTCCATGGCCGTGCCTCCATTCAGGTTGCCGGATGATTCCCCGCTCGCCTGACCGGCATCGGCCGATCCATGCGGGAGGGAGGCCAGTTGTCCCGTCTTTCTTGTTTTGGCCGACCGCGGCTTCTATTGCGTTGCGCGCGGGGTAGGCGGGTCCCATGTTCACCCATCGACGTGTGCGTACGACCGTGGTACTCCTGCTCAGTTGGGCAGCGCTGACAGGAGTGGAGAGGTGGGGCGAGGACGCGTCCTGGCGGGCGGCCCTCTTCAGCGGACTGCTGTGGGCCGCCGTGGTCACCGGAGCCTGGTGGTTCGCCGAATGGACCCAGATCCGCCCCCGGGGCACCCGGCACGCACGCGGTACGGGCACCGCTGCCCGCCCGTACACGGCTGTAGCGGAGGACGACCACGCCCTCTCGGACCGGCAGTCGGCGCCCTGAGGCAGGCGACCCCGTCCGAGGCACCGTCCTGCGTCCCCGCCGCGCCCATCTGGAACCGGGTCGGATGCCACGGCCGGGCCTAGACTGACTCCGGCGGAAAGGTCCGTGATGTCGCGGCCCGAGCCCTGCGGTCCCCGGCCGCGTACGACCCGGCCATCGACACGTGGCGAAGGAGATGCGGCTCCGTGCAGACCTTCCTTCCCTACCCTTCGTTCGAGGCGTCGGCGCAGGCGCTTGACGCACGGCGGCTCGGCAAGCAGCGGGTCGAGGCCGTACAGGTCCTGCGGGGGCTGATCGTCCCGGGATACGGATGGCGCAGGCACCCCGCGGTGCGGATGTGGGCCGGCTACGAGGAGGCCCTCGTCCGGTACGGCCTGGACATGTGCCGGGTGTGGACGGACGAGGGCCGGTCCGACACGTGCTCCACGACCCTGCTGAAGGACTTCCGGACGTGGCTGCCGGGAGGGAGCGTACGCACCCAGGAGGAGTTGGCGGCCGACGGGGACCTGCCGCCCTGGCTGGGCACAGCGGACTTCCACCGGAGCCACCAGTCCGCCCTGGTCCGCAAGGACCACGCCTTCTACCGCGACCGCTTCCCCGGCGTGCCGGACGATCTGGCGTACGTATGGCCCGGCTCCGACCGGGATTCGCAGACCTGACCGGCGCCGGCGTGCTCGGCGGACCGCCGGCGTCGGCGCAAGCACCGCGGCCCCGGGCTTCGGCCGCGCGGGTTGCGGTGATACTGATCGGGGCATCAGCCCCGCCGTCGGGCGCCGGCCGCGGGTGCGGGCCGGACCGGCGGAAGTGCACCTGCGTCGACGTCTTCGAGGGGAGCCGTTCATGACGACGGCGAAAGACCTGTTCATCATTGCCATGGACTCGGGATCGAAGCATTCCGTCGGCCAGGGCGACCTGTCGCTCGCCCTCGCGGGAGCCGAGCTGATCGATCTCATCGGCGCGGGAGCCGTCGCCGTGGACGGCGACACCATCGTGCCGGGCGAGGGGCCCGCGCCGGACGACCGGCTCGTGGGCGAGGCTGCGGCAGGTCTCACGCGGCAGCCCCCCTACGAGCGGGTCGAGGACTGGTTGTGGCGCCGGGGCCGAGACCTCTCGGCCGCGTACCAGGCCGGTTTGGAGGAGGACGGCGAGCTGACGCGGAAGCGGAGCGGCCGGTCGCCCTTCGGCTCGGCACGCGTGGAACCGGTCGATACGCCCGCGCGCCGCCGGGCAGCCTCCCGCTGGGAGGAGGCGGAACCCGTCCTGGCCGCCCTGGCCTCGGCCGTGGGCATCGACGGCGGACGGCCGGACGACGAGCCCGGCTTCGACGACGAGGGGGTGACGACCGTGGTGGCCGCCGTCCACGACGCGGTGATGGAGCTGGAAGCCGTACGCCAGCGGCGGTCCATCGAGAACGCGGCCTTCGCCAACCTCTGGCGCGGACCGTGAACCGGCTGCCGTAGGCCCTCCGGCCCGGCCGACGCGAGGCGAGAGAGACGGCCGGGGCGCGCCACGGCCCCGCTCAGTGGGAGGGTCCCTTGCCCTTCCTGCCTTTGGCCTTCCCCGGGTGGTCCTTCGATTTTGCCGCGGGAGGACGTGCTACCGGATGAGCGCTCACCGGCTGCCGGATGTCGGCGCCGGCGGGGGCGGTCGACGGCGGGGGGTGCGCAGTGGCCGACGACGCCACGGCTGTCGGCTGCGGGCTTTCGGGCACCGGCGGTGAGGACGGCTCGGGCCGGGGGGCTGCCGCCTCGGCCTTCTCCTGCGCGGGCGTCTGGTGGCGGAAGGGGGTGGGCGGCGCTGTCTCCCCGGCCGGAAGACCACCCAGCAGCAGCGTGCAGGCGCCGGCGACGCTCGCCACCGTGAGGCCCAGCACGGCCGCACGCCGACGGGTCGGGGCCCGCCGCGCCACCGGTGCGGGCGGCTGTCCGCGCCGGGCGGCATGCCGGGCGGCCGCGTGGGACGGCAGCGGTGAGCGGTGAGTGGAGGTGTCCGAGCGAGCTCCGTTCCGAGGGGCGGGGAGCGGCCCGTCGGGACCGGACCGCTCGGGCCGGCCCGTAGGCGACCGCGTCGGCCCGGCCGTGCTCGCGGTGACCGTCGTGCCCGCCCCGGACGAGGCGGCCGGTGCGTGCGCGACGTCCTGCAGGAGAAGGTGGACACGGGCGGCGTCGGGGCGTGCCGAGGGTTCCGGGTCGGTCATCGCCGTGAGCAGCCTGCCGAGGCCGTCCGGCAAACCCGCGGGCACCCGGGGCGGGTGCAGCAGGTGGGCGGTGCCCACCTCCACGGGCGTCCCCTGGTACTCGCGGTGGCCGGTGAGTGCTTCCAGGAGGGTCAGCCCCAGGGCGTAGACGTCGCCGGCCGGACTCGCGCCGTGGCCGAGGAACTGTTCGGGTGCCATGTAGGCGAGCGTGCCGACCAGCGTCTCGGAACCGCTGCGGGACCGGTCGTGGACGGTCCTGGACAGCCCGAAGTCGGCCAGGCGCGGGGAACCGTCGTGGTGCAGGAGGACGTTGGAGGGCTTCACGTCGTGGTGGACGATGCCATGGGCGTGGACGTGGTCCAGGGCAGAGGCGAGGTCCACGCCGAGCCGTGTCACCTGCACGGAGTTGAGCGGGCCGGCGTCTATCCGGGCCCGCAGGGTGACGCCGCAGATGAGTTCCGTGACCATGAAAGCGCCCTGGCCGTGGCGGCCGGCGTCGTAGACGGTGACGAGGGCGCGATGGGAGAGCCGGGCCAGGGTGCGTGCCTCGTCGCAGAAGGTCTCGGCGGTGACCGTGTCCGTGCCGGGGCGGAACACCTTGACGGCCACCTCGCGCCCCAGCACCTCGTCGGTGCCGCGGAAGACGTCCGCCGTACCGCCGGACCCTATGGGGGAGTGGAGTCGGTAGCGGCCCGCCAGCAGGGCATCGCCGTCGAACTGTGCTCCGTACGCGGGGACGGTCCGGGCCGGCATGCGGGGTCCTCCTCGACTCGCGGGCAGTGCCGCCCGCCTACCCGACGGGTGGCGCACTACACGCCGGCCACAACGGTGCGTCCCTACGCGGCCATCTCACCGGGATGCCCGGCGCCGCCCCGCATCGCCTCCGATACCGTGCCCCATACGGGGAGCCTGCTGTGCGACAGGAGCTGGCGCCTGGCCTCCGGAGCGGAGGCGACGAGGTCCAGGGACGCCCCGAGCTCCCGGCACCAGCGTTCGACGCGCAGAACGATGCTCAGGCTCACCGGCCCGACCGGAAGGCCGGCCATCTCCACGACGACCTGCCGGGGCCGGTACCCGCGCAGGAGTTCCTCGATCTCCCGCAGGGCCGAACCGCGACTGCTGACGTCGAGGTCCTCGTGCAGGCGGATGGTCAGAACACCGCTGTCGACTGCGTGGGTGACTACCACTGTCGGCCCCCTCCGGACGCGCTTGATTGGCTACCCTTCAAATGCCCCGAATCCGAGCCTCCACACCCCGCAATCGGCGATGCCGGAGCGCGTGTTCCTTGGATAGTGGGACATGCCGCTCTCCGGCCACGACTCAGGGGGTGTCGCCGTCCCAGAGGAACGAGCCCTCGGGGTCCACCTCGGAGGGGCTGTAGAGCGCACGCCCGCCAGGGCCGAACAGGCCGCGATCGGTGGCCAGGAGCACGCCGTCGGCCCGCTCCTGGTCGGGCAGGTTGGTGACGTCCAGGAGCTGGCCGTCGAGAGGACCGCCGGTCAGTCTCACGTACACCCGTCCCGGGGTCGGCCTGACCCAGTGGCCTTCGTCACCGCAGTACACCCGCTCGTCCATCGTGCTCATCCCGCCTGCCTGCCCTCCCCGGGAGCCGGGCCCCGTAGGCAGGTGGACCTGCGCGTGCCCGCTCCCGGGCGAACGCCGCCAGGGTGGCGGCGGCCCCGCTTCCGGAAGCCATCCTCTCACCAGGTCCTGTCGTCGAAGTAGCGCCGGTCAGGCCCGCGGTGTCCGGCGCCGCGCACCGTTGGCGGCGGTCCCGCGGCCCCCGCGCGGTTCCTGCCACTCCTCCGGCCCCGGTTGATCGTCTCCCGCCGGGGTAGCGGAGCGGCATGGCCTCCGAGAACACCCCCGCCCCCGCGACCCGTTACGCGCAGCCCGAGATCGACGTGCCGTCGCTGACCGCGGTGCTCGACGGCGAGTACGCCGAGATCCGCGACCTCGTCCGTACCAACCTGGCGACCTACGCCTCCGTCCTCGAGGAGGCCGACGAGCTCGGCATCGACGCGTTCCGCGAGCGGGTGCGGGAGATCGTCGTCAAGATGGCCGCGACGGGCCAGACCGGGATGGGCTTCCCCGCCGCGTACGGCGGGGGCGGCGACGTGGGGGCCTCGATCGCCGCGTTCGAGACGCTGGCCTTCGGCGACCTGTCGGTCCTGGTGAAGGTCGGCGTGCAGTTCGGACTCTTCGGCGGCGCGATCCTGCACCTGGGCACCGGGCGCCACCACGACGCCTACCTCCCGGACCTGATCACCGGGGAGCTCATGGGCTGCTTCGCGATGACCGAGACCGGGCACGGCTCCAACGTCCAAGCGCTCGGCACCGTCGCGACGTACGACGCCGCGAACCGGGAGTTCGTCATCACCACCCCCGACGACCAGGCGCGCAAGGACTACATCGGCAACGCGGCCCGCCACGCCGAACTGGCCGTCGTCTTCGCCCAACTGGAAGTGGACGGCCTGACCCGGGGCGTGCACGCCTTCGTCGTCCCCCTGCGGGTCGGCGGCGAGCCGGCGCCCGGCGTCCGGATCGAGGACGCCGGCCGCAAGATGGGGCTCAACGGTGTGGACAACGGCCGCATCTGGTTCGACGGCGTGCGGGTGCCGCGCGAGGCACTCCTCAACCGGTTCGCCGACGTCACCCCCGAGGGCGCCTACGAGAGTGCGATCGACGACCCGAACCGGCGCTTCTTCACCATGCTCGGCACCCTGGTCCAGGGACGGGTCAGCGTCGCCGGCGCCGGGATCAGCGTCGCCAAGGTCGCCCTGGCGGTCGCCACGAAGTACGCCGTGCGCCGGAGGCAGTTCGAGGCGGCCGCGGGCGCCGGGGAGCAGGTGCTCCTGGACTACGGCCTGCACCAGCGCCGCCTGCTGCCCCTCATCGCCCGGACGTACGCCCTGCACGTCGCGCAGGACGACGTGCGGACGCAGTTGCACGCGGTCTTCTCCGACATCGAGGACGACGCGCAGGCGCGGCGCCGGCTCGAATCCCGGGCGGCTGGCCTCAAGGCGCTCGGCACCTGGCACGCCACCCGGGTCGTCCAGGAGTGCCGCGAGGCGTGCGGCGGCGCCGGCTACCTCGCCGTCAACCGGTTCGCCGCCCTCAAGAGCGACAGCGACGTCTTCACCACCTTCGAGGGCGACAACCACGTCCTGCTGCAACTCGTGGCCAAGGGGCTCCTCACCGATCACGCGAGCGAGTTCGAGGACCTCGACCAGCTCGGCATGGTCCGCTACGTCACCGGCCTCGCCGTCGAGACGGTCCTCGAGCGGACGTCGGCCCACAAACTGCTCGAACGGGTGCGCGACCTGCTGCCCGGTGGCGACGAGTGGGACCGGGAGGCCGGCCTGCTCGACTCGGAGTACCAGCTCGCCATGGTCCGCTTCCGCGAGGAGCACATGCTCGCCGGCCTCGCCCGGCGGATCAAGCACGGGATCGACCAGAAGCGCGATCCCGGCACCGTCTTCTCACAGGTGCAGGACCACGTGATCGCGCTCGCCCGGGCGCACGTCGAGCGGCTGGTGACGGAGGCCTTCGTCGACAAGGTGCGCGCGCTGCCCGAAGGGGGCGAGAAGGCGGCGCTCGCCCTGCTCTGCGACCTGTTCGCCCTGTCGACGATCGAAGCGGACCGCGCCTGGTTCATGGAGCACGGGCGGCTGACCGTCCAGCGGTCCAAGGCGATCACCCGCGAGGTCAACGACCTCTGCCGCAAGGTGCGGCCCCTCGCGGTCGACCTCGTCGACGCGTGGGGCATCCCGTCCTCCGTGCTGCGCGCGCCGGACCTCGTGGGCTGACCCGCCCCGCAGGCCGCTCCCCGGGTGCGCCGCCTTCGACGACGCCTGCAGGGAGCGCAACGGCGCCGGCACGGGTCCGGTCGGCTGACAGCCCCGCTCGCCACCAGGGGGACGAAGCGGTGTGTGGGCCCGCAACGTCCCCTTCGTGCCCGACAACTCGTCGGCTCTGC
Source organism: Streptomyces sp. NPDC058674 (assembly GCF_042716505.1). Lineage (NCBI taxonomy): Bacteria > Bacillati > Actinomycetota > Actinomycetes > Kitasatosporales > Streptomycetaceae > Streptomyces > Streptomyces sp. NPDC058674. Next base: position 17,370 of record NZ_JBHXSC010000059.1, on the reverse strand, counting down.
CAGCCGATTACCGCACCACATGCCGATTGTGGTGTGCGTCACCTGCCGTGAGAGTGGGCGCCCTCACGACAGGAACGAGGAGCCATGAGCACGGATACCGGTGCGGGCGGCCGCGCGGCCGCCAGCGCAGATTCCACCGGCACGCCCCCGGGCACGGCCGACACGCCGGGCACAGGCGACACGCCGAGCACGGCCGGCGGCCCCCCGGTCCAGCGACTCAAGGCCAACTCCGTCGGCCTGGTCGGCGTCGTGTTCATGGCCGTGGCCACCGCGGCCCCCATCACGGCGATGACCGGCAACCTTCCCATCGCCGTCGGCTTCGGCAACGGCGTCGGCGCCCCGGCCGGCTACCTCTTCGCGACCGTCGTGCTCACCGTCTTCGCCGTCGGCTACGTGGCCATGGCCAAGCGGATCACCGCCGCCGGCGCCTTCTACGGATACATCTCGCACGGGCTCGGCCGGATCGCGGGCATGGCCTCCGGGATGCTCGCGGTCCTCGCGTACATCGTCTTCGAGGCATCGATCGTCGGTGTCTTCTCCTACTTCACCAAGACGACCGTCCACGACCAACTCGGCGTCGACCTGCCGTGGATCGCCTACGCGGCCGCCATGCTGGCGATCACCGCCGTCCTCGCCCACTTCGACATCAACCTCACGGCCCGGGCCCTCGGCGTGATGCTCGTCGCCGAGATCGCCGTCCTCTTCGCCGTGGCCACCGCCGTCCTGATCGCCGGAGGCGGCCCGGACGGCATCCCGATCGAACCGGTCAACCCGAGGAACGCCTTCACCGGCGCCTCCGCCGGACTGGGTCTCTTCTTCGCCTTCTGGTCCTGGGTCGGCTTCGAGTCCACCGCCATGTACGGCGAGGAGTCCCGCGACCCGAAGCGGGTCATCCCCAAGGCGACCCTGATCTCCGTCGTCGGTGTCGGCGTCTTCTATATCTACGTGTCCTGGATGACCATCGCCGGCAACGGCCTCACGGCATCCGTGGAACTGTCCGCCTCCGCCAGTCCCCTCGACCTGTTCTTCGCACCCACCCAGACCTTCATCGGCGCCTGGGCCGTCGACGCCTTCCAGTGGCTGCTCCTCACCGGCTCCTTCGCCTGCGGCATGGCCTTCCACCAGTGCGCCGCCCGCTACCTGTACGCCATCGGACGCGAGGGGTTCCTGCACCCGACCCTCGGTCGCACCCACGCCGAGCACGGCTCCCCGCACATCGCGTCGCTGGTCCAAACGGCCATCGCCACCGCCCTGGTCGCGCTGTTCTGGCTGACCGGCCAGGACCCGTACATCCACCTCTACACCCTGCTGGCGATCCTCGGCACGATGGCGATCCTCATCGTCCAGACCCTGTGCTCCTTCGCCGTGATCGGCTACTTCCGCAAGAACCACCCAGAGGACCGGCACTGGTTCCGCACCTTCACGGCGCCCCTGATCGGCGGGATCGCCATGGCGGCCGTGGTGGTCCTGCTGCTGGTCAACATGAAGACCGCGGCCGGACTCGCCGCGGACTCGTTCTTCTTCACCCTCATCCCCTGGATCGTCGGCACCGTCTTCTTCGGCGGACTCGCGCTGGGCCTGTGGCTGAAGGTCAAGGCCCCCCACCGCTACGAGATCATCGGCCGCGTGGTCCTCGAAGACGCCGCCGAGCGCACCGATGCTCCCGCTCCCTCCTCCCCGCACATCTGAGAAGGAGTCACCGCCATGGCCCGTACTCCCCTGATGCACGCCCTGCGCAGCCTCGCTGCACAGCGCGCCGCCGCCGAACGCCTGCGCCTGCCCGTCGCCGACGTCCGCGGCTCCACCCGCCGCCAGCTCCTCGGCCGCGCCGCCGCGCTCGGCCTCGGCACCGCCCTCGCCTCCTCCACGGGCGCGAACGCCCACGCCGCCGAGGCACTCCCCGAGAAGAGGCCCCTCACCCCCGCCCGCGTCGCCGTCGTCGGCGCCGGCATCTCGGGCCTGACCGCCGCCCTCACCCTCAAGGACGCGGGCGTCGCCTGCACCCTCTACGAGGCGAACCCCAGCCGCGTCGGCGGTCGCATGTGGAGCCAGCGCTCCCTGTGGGCGTACGGCCAGACCTCCGAAATCGGCGGAGAGCTGATCGACACCAGCCACAAGAAGATCCTCGAACTGTGCCGGCGCTTCGACCTGCCCACCGAGGACTTCCTCGGCGGCGGACCCAACGGAGCCGAGGAGGTCCTCTGGTTCGACGGCACGTACTACCCGCGCGCACGGGCCGACGAGGACTTCAAGCCCGTCTACCAGGCCTTGCGCCGCGACCTCCAGAACGCCGGGGAGGTCACCTGGAACTCCTCGACCCCCGCCGGGACCGCCCTGGACACCATGACGCTGTACGAGTGGATCGAGACCCGCGTTCCGGGCGGGCACAGCTCGCAGCTCGGCCGCTTCATCGACGTCGCGTACACCGTCGAGTACGGGGCCGACACCGACCGGCAGTCCGCCCTCGCGCTCGTCCTGCTGATGGGATATCAGCCCAACCCCGGCCACTTCAACGTCTGGGGCCTGTCCAACGAGCGCTACCACATCACCGGCGGCAACGACCAACTCCCGCACGCTATCGCTCAGTCCCTGCCCGCCGACTCGCTCCTGACGGGCCGGGAGCTCATCGCCGTGCGCGTCGCCTCCGACGGCACCCAGACCCTCACCTTCAACGACGCGGGCGCCACCCGGACCGTCATCGCCGACCACACCATCCTGTGCCTGCCCCTGCCCGTCCTCCAGCGGATCGACGTCACCGGAGCCGGCTTCGACCCGCTCATGAAGAACCTGCTGCGCGACGCGCGCATGGGCCACTGCACCAAGCTCAACATGCAGTTCAGCAGTCGTCCCTGGCGCGGCGCCGGCCCGTGGCCGGGCGTGTCGGCGGGGGACTGCTTCACCGACAGCGACGTCCAGCAGACCTGGGACACCACCAAGGTGCAGCCGGGCCACGGCGGCATCCTGCTCCAGTACGGCGGCGGCGGGCTGGCCGGCTCCCTCACCCCGGCCACGCCCTTCGCCACCGACTCCGATCCGTACGTACGCGCCCTCGCGGGCCGGATGCTCACCGGCATCGACGCCTTCTTCCCCGGGACGAAAGCCTCCTGGACGGGGCGGGCCCAGTTGTCGGCATGGCACCGCGACCCGTACGCCCTCGGCGCCTACTCGTACTGGCCAACCGGCTACCTTCACCGGTACGCCGGGTACGAGGGCACCGCGCAGGGCCGCGTCCACATCGGCGGCGAGCACTGCAGCTACGACTTCCAGGGGTTCATGGAGGGCGGCGCCACCGAGGGGGAGCGCGCCGCCAGGGAGGTCATTGCCGCCCTGATGTGAGACGAGGCGCTGCCGCCGCGCGGGGCCGGGCGGCGGCGTCGTCACCGGGCGGCGTCGTTGCCGGGCAGCGTGTTGATCGAGGCACCGGGTAGAAGCGCTGTCGAGCCGATTCGACACCGAGGAGGAAGTCAGCTGATGAAGACTCATCCAGAAGGCCACCCCGCGCCGGACGTCGTGCCCGGGGATCAGAAGGTGTGCACGTGCCGACCCGCGACGGACGCGGCCGACCCGGCGAGGGAGGGCCGCCCCCCGCACGAGAACATCTACCGGGGCGAGGACTGAACCGCCCTCCCCAGGCCAGGGCGCCCCGGCCGTCACCACCAGTAGACGGGGTAGCGGGCACTGCCGGAACGGGCCCGCGAGAGGGCGCAGGCGACGAGGACGAGGAGCAGGGCGGACCCGGCGAGCAGCGGTACGAAGGTCGCCGGGTGGGGCGAGCTCACAACGATGACGACCGTGGTCGCGCAGGCGGGGGAGTGCGGGCTGCGGGCCACGGTCATCAGGGCCAGGCCGATCCCCGCCGCCACGGCCGCCACCCAGGGGGCGCTGCCCAGGGCGGCGAGGGCCGCATATCCGACGGCGGTGCAGATCAGGTGGCCCACGAGGACGCTGCGCGGCTGGGCCAGCGGCAGGCCGGGGACACCGTGGACGATCGCGGCGGAAGCCGCCAGCGGCGGTATCAGGACGGGTTCGTGGACCAGGGCACCGATGGCGACCAGTGCGAGCATGACGGCGGTGGCGCCGCCGGCGTTGTGGAGGGCGGCCCCCGGAGTCATCGACGCGGGGGCGCGACCGGCGATGCCCGGCCGAGTACGGGAGGGCGGCCTCTCGACCGCCTCCGCGGCCACCCCCAGTGACTGTTCGGCCGATGGCCCCGTGGATCCGTACCGGTCTGGTGTGGAGTGTCTCAACGTACCCGTCCTTCGGAGATCTCGCGGTCCGCAGGGAGGAACAGCGGCCCGCGCCGCACCCGTACGACGGAGGGGTCTACCCGGACCGGTCGCGGATCGCCCCGGAGCAACGAATAGCGGGAAACGGCGGGCAGTTCCCACGTCTTTCAGCAGCCGCTTAAACGAAGACCGTCCCCTCGTTCTATGCATCGGGGACGGTGCCGGACCGCGGGCGGCGTGCCGGGGTGAGGCACGGCCGGGACGGGACGCGCGCCCCGCAGTGAGTCAAGAGGGCGTGTCGCGGTGTCAACAGCCTTGACGAGTACGGGAGATGGCGAGTAGATGGGCACGGCGCGTTCCGTTTAAGTGATTCCTGAAAGAGATGGGTGCGCCACTCCGATCCAGGATATTCCTTTCTCCGAGGGTGATCCGCGGTCGATCCGAGGGTGATCCCCACCGTCGCACGGGAGTCCGGGCGCCGGTCACCCAACTCCTGGAGGAATGTCATGCGCCGTCGTCTCGTCCCCGTCCTCGCCGCCGCCGCGGCCGGCGTCCTCGCCGTCGCCACCCCCGCCTCCGCCGCACCCGCGGACAAGCCCCAGGTGCTGAGCAGCTGGACGCAGACGAGCGCGGCCAGCCACAACTCCTGGGTCGCGGCCCGCGGGAATCAGGGGAACTGGTCGGCGTACGCCTTCGACTGGACGACCGACTACTGCTCCAGCTCGCCCGACAACCCGTTCGGCTTCCCCTTCCAGACCTCCTGCGCCCGGCACGACTTCGGCTACCGCAACTACAAGGCCGCCGGCTCCTTCCCGGCCAACAAGTCCAGGCTGGACGACGCCTTCTACGCGGACCTCAAGCGGGTCTGCGCCCAGTACTCGGGCGCCAAGAAGACCTCCTGCGACGCCACTTCGTGGACCTACTACCAGGCCGTGAAGGCCCTCGGCGTCTCCCCGGAGAACACCCTGGTCGGCTGACCCGGCACGCCGGACTGCCCGCAGGCCCCGGCCTGCCGGGCAGTCCCGGCTCAGTCGCGTACGGGTCGGGCCGGCGCAGCGTCGGGAAAGACAGGGCGCGGGCGGGTCTCCAACAGGACCCACACCCGGCGGCCGTCCTCGGCGGCATCGGTGCCGCAGCCGGCGGTTCCGGTGACGGCGGCGATCCGGGGAAGGAGCGCGTCGTCCTCCGGGGCCGGTCCGCGGCGGTGGCTCAGGACGACGATCAGAAGCATGCCGTCCTGGTCGGCGGCATGGACACTGATGCGCCGGCCGTGATCTGCCACAGCGGCGCCGACCAAGAGCGCGGTGCACCGGCCGATCGTGTCCTCGTCCGGATGCCGGTAGCCCCAGGCGCGCACCGCCTCCACGATCCGGGAGGCGGCCTTCCCCGCTGCCCACCGGTCCGCGGGAACGGTCCAACTGGCCGCGCGCCGGTTGCGTACGGTCATCCGCGCGCGCTCCCGCGTGTCCGCCCGGCTGCCGCCGCCGGGAGCGGGCAGCGGCGGCGCCTCGCCCTCCGCGTGCGGGGCGCCGCGGCCCTTCGCGCGCGGGTCACCGGGGCCTTTCGCGCTCTGGGGTGCCTCCACCCTGCCCTCCCTCACCCGGCCGGTCGATCCCGTCCGCGCCCCATCATGGCAGGGGCCGAACGGCGGGACGGCCGAGTCGGGCATACCCGATAACCCGTCAGTCGACCCCGCCCCGGCGGAAGAAGGCTCGCCGAACCCCGCGACTCAGCGGCGCAGCAGGGCGCACACGAAGTCCTCCTGCACGTGGCGGACCCGCGCCAGGAGGTCGGGGTTCAGGGTGAGCGAGGTCTGCGTGGTGAGGGAGAAGGTGAGCGAGCGCCGCCCGTCCGCGGTGGCCGCCACCAGCTGCGTGTAGCCCGGCGTGTTGCCGGTGTGGCCGTACACCACCCCGCAGCGCGTCGTGTAGCGGTAGATGGCCAGGCCCGCGTCGGTGCGGCCGGGGCCGGGGGGCTGGGAGAGCGCGCCGGGGATGAAGGTGAACTGCTGTTCACGGGTCCTGTTCGAGATGAGCCCGCCGCCCGCGTAGCTGCGGATGAAGGCGGTCAGGTCCTTGGGCGTCGAGACGATGCCGCCGGCGGCCCATGCCCCCGAGGCACTCACGGCCTCGCTGACGTCGACGGGCTCGGCCGCCGGGGCGAGCTGGTAGCCGTGCAGGTAGGGCGCGGGCAGCCGGTACCCCCGGGGCAGGCTCGTCCGCTCCAGACCCAGCGGCTCGTACACCAGCTCGCGCAGGAGTTCCTCGTACCGGCGTCCGGTGGAGGCCTCGGCCATCAGGGCGACGGCGATGTTGTCGGAGTTGGAGTACTGGTAACGGCTCCCCGGGCGGAACGCGAGGTCCTCGTCCGCCACGAACTCCAGCAGCCTCCGGGGTTCGAACCGGTGGCGGGGGTCCTCGGAGACGATGTCGATGAAGCCCTGGGATCCCGAGTAGTCGGGCAGGCCGCTCGTGTGGTGGAGGAGTTGACGCAGCGTCACCCGGTGCCAGGCGGCCGGCTGACCGGGCAGCACCTCGCCGATCGTGTCGTCCAAGTGGAGCCGGCCGCGGTCGACCAGCCGGAGGGCCACCGCCCCGCTGAAGGCCTTGGCGACACTGGCGATGCGCATGTGGTCGCTCGCCTTCGGCGGCCGGCCGCTCTCGATGTCGGCGACCCCCGCCCGGTAGACCTCGGTGCGGTCGTGGTCCCGGAGTACGGCGATGACGCCGGGGGGACCGCCGGGGGCTCCGACCAGATCCCGCAGCTCCTGCCGGAGCGCGGCCGTGCGAGCGGGGTCGCGGCCGTCTCCGGCCTGCGCGGCCTGCGCGGGGTGCGCCAGAGCACCCACCACGGCGCCGCACACGGCGGCGGCCGCGGCCAGGAGCAGCGACGAGCGGAGCCGGCGGTCGTGACCGTACGTGCGTGGGGACAAGGGAGTACCTCCAAGGGGTGCGGGGCGCGGTGGACCACGATGGCAGCACCCGGTCCGCGCACCACGGCGACGCGGCCGCCGTGCGGCCGCCCGTGGCCCGTCCGGCCCCGGATGCGCTGCCGGGCCCGGCCCGCCGTCCCGCTCCGCCGTCTCAGGACTTCGGAGCGATGATCTGTGCGATCCGGAGGAAGAGTTCGGTCGCGTGGTCCTCGTCCAGGGTGGCGAACGACCGGTTCATCTCCACGACCACGGTGGCGCGGCTCTCCGGGTCGTGGAACATGGCGGTGTTGTAGCCGAGGATCGTGCCGTTGTGCCCGAGCCACCCGTTGAAGGAGCCGATGCCGAGCCCGTACGCGACCCGCACCGGTTCGGTGGCGATCGGTACGAGCCGCAGCCGCTCCCGCTGCAGCTCGGGGGTGAGCAGCTTGCTTCCGGTCGCCAGTTCCCGGGCCCAGACGCGGAGGTCCACGAGGTTCGAGAGCATCGCTCCGGCGCCCGCCGCGTAGGCCGGGTTGGAGCGCGTGGTGTCGACCATCCTGCCGTCCGCCGCGGCGGTGTACCCCGAGGCGAAGGGCGCCGGGACCGTGGAATCCGTCGGATAGGTGGTGGCCGCCAGTCCCAACGGCCCTGTGATCTCGTCGCGCATCCACTGGGCGAGGGGCTTGCGCCCGACCTTCTCGACGATGTCGCCGAGCAGTACGTAGTTGGTGTCCGAGTACCTGACGCCCTTGCCCGGAGCGAAGTCCGGGGCGTGCCGCCGCGCGATGTCGAGCGCGTCCTGCGTGCGGAACGGGGCGTCGGGGTGCTCGGTGTACCGCTTGAGCCAGGCCGGGTCGTCGGTGTAGCTGTAGATGCCCGCCGTCATGTTCAACAGCTGTCGGACGGTGATGTTGCCGCCGTTCGGCCAGCTGACGTACGCGTCCAGCGGGTCGTCGAGGCTCAGCCTGCCGTCGCGGACGAGTTGCAGCACGGCCGTGCCGGTGAAGGTCTTGGTGATGCTGGCGATGCGGACCCTGTCATCGGGAGCGATGGGCTTCTTCGTGCGCAGGTCCGCGGCTCCGACCGCGTAGCCCCACGCGCCCCGCCCCGGAACGTTCACGTCCACGCGGACGCCGGGGACCTTGTTCGCCCGCCAGGCCGTGTCGACCGCCTCCCGGAGCCGGCGTTCGACGTCGGCCGGGAGCCGTGCCCCGGCCGGTGCCAGTACCGTTGTCGCTCCCGTGCCGGTGGGCGCGGTGGCGCTTGCGGAGGGGCCCATGACCTCGCGAGAACCGCCGGGTGTGCACCCCGCCGCCACGCAGGCGAGTACGAGTACCGCAGCGCCGGCCCGGGTGACCGTCGGCCGAACCGTCCGTTCCACGTACGTACGCCCTCTTCCGTGGTCGATATGTCGCATATGTCCGCGACCATAGTCCACGATCGCCGCGGCCGGCCGGGGCCGCGAGCGCGGAGGGGTGATGCGGAGGAAGGGCGCGGCCGGGCCCCGCACACCGGCGCCGAGCCCGTGCGGGATCAGCGCCTGATCGTGACGGGACCGTGCCTGACCTGCGCCGGGACCGTGCCGGATCAGCGTCGGGTGAGGCCGCTGGTGATACGGCTCCACGCGGAGCGGGTCGCGCCGAAGCCGCTCTCGTGCACCCAGACGTGCGTGCAGCCGGGGCACTGGAGGTGGAGCAGGCTGCCGGTGTTGGTCAGCAGGTAGCGCCAGTGCTCCGAGCAGGCCCGCCGCTCCTCGCACGGTGCGCACCCGCGCGTGTCGTGGCAGTTCGGGCAGGCCGCCCAGGCGCGGCGCCCGATGTCGGCCTGCGGGTCAAGCGGCAGCACGGCCGCCTCCGCTTCCGGGGAGTACGCCCGCCGCCACGAGGTCGTCGTAGAGGCGCTGCTGTGCGGTGTCGAGGCCGGAGTACAGCAGTTCGTACGCCGCCTCCTCGCCGCGCAGCACCTCGATCGGGTCCCAATCGGGCCCGAGCGCAGCCATCACCTGGGCGCGGCGCAGGACCTCCTGGGAGGTGAGGTCGACGGCGAAGTCGACCAGCTCGGCGGAGGCCGGGGACGCACTGGTGGGGCCAGTGGGGCCAGTGGGGCCTGTGGGAGGCGTGGGGCTGTGCGGGCTCATGAAGCCGAACTTAGGTATGCCTTCCTTCTCCGGTCAAGGGAGGGTGGGCGGAGTCACAGCCGGTGGCGGTCGCGCCGCACGGGACTGGGGCCGTTGCATGCGTAGTGCTCGGGCTCAACGCCGCGGGCGCCGGGCGCCGGCGCCCGCCGCACCCACCACCGCCGCCGGAGCGGCCGAGCCGGTGTGCACCCCCCGCCCGTCCGTCCGCTCAGCGCCCGCTGGTGTCCCGGTCGGGGTCCGGGCTGCCTACCTCGCGGAGGGCGTACGCACGGTACCGGGGGAGTGGTCGAGGGTGAACAGACCTCCGTCCGGGTCGCGCACGGTGAGCAGGTGTTCCGAGCGGGGCCGGATGTCGTCGTCGGTGATGGTGCCGCCGTGTTCGAGGACAGCGGCCTCGGCGGCCCGGAGGTCGGGGACCTTGAAGTGGGCGAGCCAGCGGGGCCGTAGCTGGGGCTTCGGGGAGGCGCTCTCGACGGGCCCGCTGTTCAGACGTGCCACGGCCTGCCCGTCGTGGCGCAGGACGACCTGGTCCTCCTCGTAGGAGACCTCGCAGTACCCTTCGCCCTTCTCGGCGGCCCACTCCAGTACGTCGCCGTAGAAGAGAGCGGCGTCGAACGCGTTCTTCGTGTGGAGCTCGAGCCAGGCGGGAGCCTCACCGTCGCCGACGCGCCACTCGGACAGGACCCGGCCCTCCCAGATCCCGAAGGACGCGCCCTCGAGATCGGTGGCCAGGGCCGCCCGGCCGCGCGGCGGGTAGGAGACCGGACCGACACCGACGGTGCCGCCACGGGCGCGGATGCGGGCCACGGCCGCGTCGGCGTCGCCGACGGCGAAATAGGCGGTCCATGCGACCGGTACCGCGAATTCACCCGCGACGGCACCGATTCCGGCAACCGGCACCCCGTCCAGCTCCGCGACGCAGAAGCCCCGGCCGAGCCCCGTCGTGCGGAAGGTCCATCCCAGCACGGCGCCGTAGAAGTCCTGCGCCGCCCGCAGGTCGCGCGCCATCAGGCTCAGCCAACACGGTGCGCCGACCACGTCCGCCGTCATCTGCACGACGATCAACCTCCCACCTCTCCGCCCGTACGCCTGCCCGGGTGAGCGGTTGACCCACCTGGACCCGGACCCGGCGTCGCGGCGCCCCTGCACCGCGCGGCGGGCTTCCGCCCGGCTGGTGTCTGCCCGCCCGCGCCGTGTCCCATGCCGCACTCGCGCATGACCGGCCCCATGCCGCGGCCGGGCTCGACTGCCGGCGGAGGGGGTCTGGGTGAGCACCTGCACGGAGGAGGGGAGGTGCGGCAGGTGCTCACGCGCGGCGGCCGGGGCCGCTCACCGGGCCGACCGCCACCTCCAGCGTAAGGGCAGCGGGCGCGATGCGGCATCGTCACGCGATGCGGCATCGCCGTAGGGCGGTCGTGGCCGCTCACGTGCGGTGCGGGGTCAGTGCGCGGAGCGCGCTGCCACCCGCCGCGGGCCCGGGCCGGCCGGAACGGCCCGGTCGGTGCGGTGGCCAGTACGGCGGCGGTTCGGCGACGAAGCGAACGCCGCGCGGGGACGGCGGTGGCTTCGCGCGGTGGAGCCTTCGGCAGGCATGGGGCATGCAGGTGTGGGGGCATGCAGGCATGCGGGCGTGCCGAAGGGGCAGTCCCTGATCAGGACCAGCGGAGGCGGTGGTGATCATGACGGGACCGGGTGGGAGCCCGGGTCGCGGGCCCATGACCGCGGAGGGCCCGACGGCAACACGGCAGGCCGCATCACCGGTGAACTCGCACAACGAGTGGGACCCCCTCGAGGAGATCGTTGTGGGGCGGCTCGACGGCGCGACGATTCCGGCCAGCCATCCTGTGGTGGCGTGCAACATCCCTCCGTGGGCGGCGCGCCTCCAGGGACTGGCGGCCGGCCGGAAGTACCCCCGCGTCCTGATGGAGCGGGCGCAGGACGAGCTCGAGCAGTTCGTCGCCCTGCTGCTGAGCCTGGGCATCACCGTCAGGCGCCCGGACGCGGTGGAGCACCAAAAGCGCTTCAGCACGCCCGACTGGGCCTCACGCGGCTTCTGCAACACCTGCCCCCGCGACAGCATGCTCGTGGTCGGCGACGAGATCATCGAGACGCCGATGGCCTGGCCGTGCCGCTACTTCGAGACACACTCCTACCGGCCGATCCTCAAGGACTACTTCCGGCGCGGTGCCCGGTGGAGCGCAGCGCCTCGCCCGCAGCTGACGGACGAGCTGTTCGTGCCCGACTTCACGGTCCCCGGCCACGACGAACCCCTGCGCTACATCCTCACGGAATTCGAGCCGGTGTTCGATGCGGCGGATTTCGTGCGCGCCGGCCGGGACCTGTTCGTGACCCGCAGCAACGTCACCAACCGGATGGGCATCGAGTGGCTTCGCCGGCACCTGGGGCCGGGCTACCGCATCCACGAGGTGGAGAGCCGCTGCCGCACGCCCATGCACATCGACACCACCCTGCTTCCGCTCGCTCCCGGCAAGGTGCTGATCAATCCGGAGTACATCGATCCCGACCGCCTGCCGACGGCTCTGGCCTCCTGGGACGTCCTGGTCGCGCCCGAACCGGATCCGATCGGCCAGCGCCTGCTCCGGTACACCTCCCTGTGCGGCAAGTGGCTGAGCATGAACGTACTCATGCTCGACGAGCAGCGGGTGGTCGTCGAGCGCCACCACACCGGGATGCTGCGCGCGCTGGAGCGGTGGGGGTTCGAGCCGATATCCAGCGATCTCCTGCACTACGCCCCGTTCGGCGGATCGTTCCACTGCGCCACGCTCGACGTGCGCCGTCGGGGTTCGCTGCAGTCCTACGCATGACGGTTATGGTCCTATTTCGGATTATTCGTCATTAAATGTAGGGGTATGCGGTGCGTGGAATTCCCGTTGCTCTCACGTTGCTGGCCACTCTTCTCCCCGGCTCGTACCTGGGCTGGCACGCCGTCTCGGCCGGGCACCAGCCGGTGGGCGGAGCCGGCCGCGGTACGAACGTCCTGGTGGTGGGCATCGACAGCCGCGCCGGAATCTCCGCTGCGGAGAAGCGCCGCCTCCATGTGGGCGGCGAGGGGTGCAACTGCACCGACGTGATGATGCTCGTGCACCTCTCCGCCGACGAACGGCGGGCGAGCGTGGTCTCCATCCCCCGTGACTCCTACGTCGAGTACGCGGACGGCACTGCCCGCAAGGGAAAGATCAACGCGGCGTACAAGATCGGCGGAGGCCCCCTCGCGGTGGCCACGGTCGAGAAGGCGACGGGTCTGCACATCGACCACTATCTGGAGACCGGCTTCCTCGGCTTCGAGCAGACGATCGACAACCTCGGCGGCGCGACCGTGTGCGTGGACGCGCCGCTCAAGGACGAGAACTCGGGCCTCGACATCGGAGCCGGCCGCCACCGCACCGACGGAAACCAAACGCTGCGCTACGTCCGGGCCCGCCACGTCAATCTCCGGCCCGGTGACCTCGGCCGTGTCCGCCGCCAGCAGCACGTGGTAACCGATTTGCTGGAGCGTCTGTCCGCCGACGGGGCCCTGTCAGGTCCGGTCAGCACCGCGCGGACCGTCCGTACGCTGCTGAAATCCGTCCGCACCGACGAACGCACCAGCCTGGACGACCTGGTCCGGATCGGCTCGGCACTCGGCCGTCTGCGTGCGGACCGGACCGAGTTCGCGACGGTCCCGATCCGGATCTTCGACCACCGCGTCCCCGGAGTGGGTTCCACCCTGCTGTGGGACGAGGTCCGCTCCGCGGCGCTGTGGGACGCTCTGGGCGCGGACCGCCCGATCACGGGCGACGCTCGTATCCAGCCCGCCCTGGAGACCCCGGCCGTGACGAATCCGGCGGGCATCGCCGTCCGCGTGGACGACGCCGCCGTGGCCGCGGCACTGCGCGCCAACGGGTTCGTCGTCACCGACACGTCGCAGTCCGCGCCGACGGTTCGCCCCGCCGGGCCGCCGGTCATCCGGTACGCGGCCGACAGGAAAGAGGACGCGGCGACCCTCGCCGCCGCTCTGCCCGGAGCTCGTCTGCAGCCGGTCCCAGGGCACGGGCCGTTCTTCGATGTCGCTGTCGGCGCGCAACCCGTCGACGTCAAGACCGTCACCTTCGACCGCAACTTCGCCGACGGCGCACCGGTCACGGCGGACCGTCTCCGATGCGCCGTCCCGCAGGACCGGCCGGACGCCGCCCCCGCGCTCGCCCGTCGCTGAGAGCACACAGAACCGCACGGACACCGAGGCCACCGCCCGCCGGGCTCGCGGCCGCAGGGGAGAGCGCACCCGGGAAGGTCCGCCGACCAGTCGCAGGGACGGGGACACCCGCGGGCCTTCCACGCTCAGGTGGACGCGTCCTGTTCCTCGCCGACGGCCCAGTGGCGGGGAAGGAGCAGGGCGGCAACGAGGCCGATGAGCCCGACGCCGGCCAGGGTGAGCATCGCTGCTGCGTACGCGTGGCTGGTGAGGCCGGCGACGAGGATGGTGCCGGCCACCGCTGTACCGAGGGAGGAGCCGAGGTTGGACACGCTGCGGGACAGACCGGAGATCTCGCCCTGCCGCTCCTCGGCGAAGCTCGACTGGACGATGTTGACCGAGGGGGTGAGCATCACGCCGAGTCCGAGGCCGATGAGGAGCAGCCCGGGAGCGAACGCCCAGGGGCTGGGGGAGCCGCCGACCACGACGATTTCCCTGGCGCGGACCCAGCGGAAGAAGGCGGCCAGGAAGAGCGCGCCCAGGGCGAGGAGGACGAGCATCAGCCAGCCGTTGTCGTCGGCGGCCAGGATGCCGGTGACGACCAGGACGAGGCCGACGGCGGACAGGACGGTGTCGAACGGTCGTGTCGAGGTCCTCGCTGATGGCGTTGATCATCACGTTCATGTTCGAGCCTGCGAAACTGCAGATGAACTGGGCGAGGGCGAGCGGGGCGATGACGCGCCGCATGGCGCCAGGGGTGTTCGTGGCGGGGGTGGGGTCAGTCATCGGTGCCGCCACGTTCCGCCGTGTCGAACGACTCGTCGAGGGCGACGGCCCGGGGGGCGTGCACCACGAGTCGATCGGTGCGTCGGAGGACACCGACGCGGCGGTATGGAGACCACCGACCATCCCGTGATCGGCGATAGCCGGGTGGGTGCCCATGCGGATCTCCCGTCGTCGTGAGAGCCGTGGCGGGCTCCGGGACCGGGACCGGGACGAGGACATCAGGGCCTCGGAAAGCCTCCAGACCGGGAAACCCGGACCCGACACCGCCCTCGCGTCCGAAACGGGCCCACTTGTCCGGCCGCTCGATCACACCTCGGACGAGAGGCGACCCGACCGTGCCCGCACTGCACCACTGCTCGTCATGCCTTCGGGCATTCTGCCCGGAGATGTCCGGCAAAGCCCGGATGCCGCGCGAGACCGTTCGGGGTCGGGGTCGGGGGCGGGGTGCGGGAGGGGAGGTGCCGCGAGCCCATCGGTGCGTGCCGATGCCGGCGGCGCGGCCGGCCGGACCCGGGTCAGGGGGCCGACCGCGCCACGCCGGAGCACACCGGAGCACACCGCAGCATCAGGCGGTCGACGGCGCCGTCCGGTCCGGGGAGGGCTGGAGCGCGGCGTACGTCACCGACCCCTGCCGGTGCTCCTTGGTGACGAGCCCCTTCTTGGCGAGGCCTTCCAGGGTGTTGCGTACGGCCTGGACGGAGACGGGGCGGCCTGGGTTGGCCCGGCCGAGAGCGCTGGCGATTTCGCCGACCATGCGGGGATCGGTGGCGGCGGCCAGGAGGTCGAGGACGAGTTCGCGTAGCGGCGGTACCGCGGCCTGCACGGGTGTCACCTCGGCGGCCTTCCCGGCTGCCGCGGTGGCGGCCTTGCGCGTGGCCGTCCTGCCTGTCGCGGAGGTGGGGGCGGCTGCCGTGGCGGACGCGGGCGTGGCGGAGTCCTTGGCGGTCGGCGTCTGTGTCTGTGTCTGGGCCTGCGTCCGCGAAGACGTTGTCTTGCGGACGCGGGCCGCAGTGGTCACGGCGGGCTTCTTCCGGCGCCTGGGCGGAGGGACGGCGGAGACGACGGACGGGGCGTCAGGGGCGGCGGCCTCCGGCGGAGTCGGGGTCAACGTGTCCTGGAGGCCTCGGAGCCAGCCTTCATCGGACTTCAACTGGGCCAGGCGAGCGCTGAGTTCAGAAATCTGTGTCGTCAACCCGTCCTGCTCCCTGCGGTTGGCCTCCAGGTCGGCTGCGAATCGCTGTGCGTACAGGTTGTGAATGGGTACGGCTTCCAGCTCGTGGGCCATGGCGGCTCGCTCTCCTCGTACCTGATGTGATGCGTCGGCGGGACGGAATCCCCGCAGAGGGAACCCTTCGATCCGATGCCCTGCCGAGGCGTCCCCGTGCGGGGCCCGTATCTGACGCGGCACTGACAGAAACGATCCGTCGGTTGTTGGGTCACGCAATCCATGCCACGGGTGCTCCTCCGGTTGATGTGGTGGGGCGCCGAGGGGATGCCGGCCCGCCGGCCCGTGGGCAACGGGCCGACGTCATGGCATCCGGCTGTCCGGGGTGTGTGCGCGGGCACGATGACGGCAGACTTGACGCTCGGGCCCTGCGCATCGGGCGTATGGGCAGGTCGTGTTCAAGGGGTGGACAGGTGGAATTCGGTTCGGTGGTCATCGCGGTGGCGGGGGTCGCGGGCACGCTGGGAGCGTCACTTCTGACCCAGCGAGGTCTGGAGCGGGCCAAGCGCCGAGAGATCGAGCTCGTCCGCGGATACGAGGAGGGTCGTGAGAGTCATGCGTTGAGGCGTAACTGCTACGCCGAACTCAACAGGGATGCAAGGCAGTTCAACACGGCACTCAACCGCTATGTGCACATACTGAGGGAACGAGGAGTGCAGGACGCAGACCTCGCTGCGCTCGACGCCGCCAAGGACAGTCATCGAGACCGGTACTCAGAGGCACAGATGATCGCCCCCGACGCCGTATTGGTTGCGGCACGGGACGTCAACCAGGCCCTGAACGCGGTCTACGGTCAGCTCAGGCGCCTCGAACGCGATGCCGTCGCGTCCGGCGAGACACTGGAGGGCGCGGCCCAGGCCCAGAACGAGGTGTGGGAACGGATCCGGGTGATGAGGACCGCCATGCGCCGGGACCTCGGCGTGTCGCCCGAGGAGTGACCCGGAGCGACCCGGAGTGACCCACTAGTGGCCCGGGCCGTCGACGGGTCAGGGGGGCCGGCGGGGCCGGCTATGCGCTGGTGCCGTACGGCGGGGGTACGGGGCGCGGGTGGTCGGTCGCGCTGCGGAGGAGATCCGTTTCCGTGGTGGCGGTTCCGGTGTCCTGCCCCATGAGTGTCAGCTGGTCGCGGTACCGGGCCAGTGCGGTCGTGAGGAGGTCGGTGCGCTCCGGCTCCAGCGCGCACATGCGTCGAGCGGCGGCTACGGCCTCGGCCCGCAGGGCGAGGGCAACGCGAGGTCGGTCGCTGAAGTCCTGGCGGCTGTACTCGTACAGCGCCTCTGCCAGCGGCGGCAGGTACGCGAGCGGATTCACGTGGACGAGGATCCGATAGGCGGCTACCTGCTGCCGGACCGGAAGCGTTCCCGACCCGAGGAGGGCCACTCGGGCTCGGAGTATTGCGTCGTGACTGAGGTGCACCGTGTGATCCATGAGGGTGATTCTCAGAGCCGCACAGGCCCCCGAACAAGGAAAACCGGCTGTGCCCTTCGTCCTACGAAAACACCCTCTGACCTGTCATGATGGATACGTATTCACCCTCGGCCCCGCATTCCGCGGCCCGTCGCAGGGTTCGACCTCCTCCCGTCGTGACTTTCCGTCACCGCCCCCGTTTGCCGGGGAGGCAGGGCGGTGAGCGCGAGTGATGCGTTCATTCGGTTGGCCGCGCTGGGGGCGCCGCTTGGGTGGTGGCGGGGGAGGATGCGGGCATGGCCTGTCGGCACCGTCTGGATGGGGTCCGTGTCATGTTCTGTGGACGTGGTCGTAGTCGTCGTCACCGCCGTGGTGGTGCTGTGGGTGTGTTGGCGGGAGTGGTGGCGGTGTTGTTCGCCGCTTCGGCATGCTCGGGTCTGGGGCGGAGCACGGTGGGCATGTTGAGCTTCAGGGGTCACGATTCGC